>NZ_JBIDFE010000002.1:0-181129 GCF_046635605.1 Gilliamella sp. BG3 | reverse complement strand
TTACCGCGGCTGCTGGCACGGAGTTAGCCGGTGCTTCTTCTGTGATTAACGTCAATTAATAAACCTATTAGATTCATTACCTTCCTCATCACCGAAAGTACTTTACAACCCGAAGGCCTTCTTCATACACGCGGCATGGCTGCATCAGGGTTCCCCCCATTGTGCAATATTCCCCACTGCTGCCTCCCGTAGGAGTCTGGACCGTGTCTCAGTTCCAGTGTGGCTGGTCATCCTCTCAGACCAGCTAGAGATCGTCGCCTTGGTGAGCCATTACCACACCAACTAGCTAATCCCATATGGGTTCATCAAATGGCGCATGGCCCGTAGGTCCCATGCTTTGGTCTCTCAACTTTATGCGGTATTAGCAGTCGTTTCCAACTGTTGTCCCCCTCCATTCGGCAGATCCCCATACCTTACTCACCCGTCCGCCACTCGTCATCAAGTGCAAGCACTCATGTTACCGTTCGACTTGCATGTGTTAAGCCTGCCGCCAGCGTTCAATCTGAGCCATGATCAAACTCTTCAATTTAAAGTTTGATGCTCAATAACTGTCTCTGACATATTCAAATGAATCTTCAGTGTCACTTATCAAGACTTAATTTTTTAGTCCGTAGACTTTAATCTTTTGTCTCGCAAGTGCCCACACAGATTGTCTGTTTCTTCTTTTTAAAGAGCTAACAGCTTATATCCCTCATCAACCTTCGTTGATTTAGTTCGCTGTCTCAAGGGTTGCGTATACTACGCTAACCTTTTTTATTCGTCAAGATCTTTTTTAAAATTTTTGATCTCACTTAATCACCAACTCTTCGTCTGCTTGTCGCTGACTGCGTGTCAGTGGATGCGCATTATAGGGGCTTAAAAATTTCCTGCAAGTGTTAATTGCAATTTTTTTTTCGTTTGCATTTTATTTGTTCAAATCTACATGTTTAATATATTTGGCATAAACAAAATAAACGTTATTTGCTATAGAAAAAACAATTCATTAAGTTAATTTACATGGTAAATATAAAGAACCTCATATTTTTAACGTGAATTTAGAATATTAATTTACATTCTAAGTTTTAAATTTAATAAAGATATTTCAAAGCATTAAGTCAAATAATAGATGATATTATCTAACGAATTGCACCAATAAGGTATTTTGCTTTATTTTTGAAAACTAGCGTTATTATTTTAGCGATGATGACACTTACGATTAAAGTTGACACTAAAAAAATTACAGCTCCCAATGATGCTAACCAACCGTTGTCGGTTTTGATTACATAACCTAGAGGAGAAATATACAATAGCTGTTCAAGTTCTAAAACAATAATTTCATGAATAAAATAGATAGGAAAACTAATATTTGCCATATAAGAAAAGAATTTATATAACTTCCCCTCATTCGTTTTATGATTCAGCCCATCTAAAAAATAAAGCGCTAATATAAATAAAACGATTTTTTGTAATGTATCATAATAAAGTTTTTCTACACCTAAATGACTCATATAGCGATAAGCAAATGGAACAAAAAAACATAAACTAAAAAGAAACACAACTAAGAATAAATTATCTTTAACTGTTTTGATAATAATTTGATAATTTTGTTTTATCATCATGCCAATTAAATAAACTGGTCCATAATGCAACAAATTTAAAATAGGTTGAGTAAAATCAGGTTTAGTAAACACCACAACCCAAAACATAGCAATCAGACCAGCTACAATTAAATTCTTCTTCGACCAAAAATATAATAAAGGAGCCATTAAATAAATAATGATAATCATCGGGATAAACCACAATGGTAGCAGTTGTGTTCCCGTCAGCATCATCCTAACTATTGAACTAACAACACTAGTTTCAGTCGATGAAAACCAAGGTAAATTAGATAAATACTGATAATGAAAAAAAACAAAGCAAAAAATAGATACTGAAATATAAGGACAAACAACAGTTTTAAACTTTGATAAATAATAAGTTTTGGTATCAAATTTATAAGTTAGATGTTGAAATAAAAAACCAGCAATTAATACAAAAAAAGTAGTGAAATTAAAGGCAAATAAATTTAAAAAAGAAAATAAATAACTATTAGCAATTAAATGAGTATTTTTAAACACACCCAAACAGTGACTAAAAACAATCATTATAATTGCAACACCACGTAATACATGTATAGAATGAATTTTTTGCGGTTTATCTGTTACCATTTTAGATACTGTGAATAATGAAATAAACTAGCGTACATTATCACATTTCTATGTAACTGAAACTACAATTTACAAAAATAAATGTCCAAACAAATAAAAAATAAAATATCATTTAAAATTAATTAATTATAAACATCTTTCTGAATTGACCCTGCAAATGAATTTGTGAATTTACCTATTTTGAACTACTCTAATGAGCAAAAACAAGTTAAATATAAAATGAATGAATAAAAAGTAAGACAAATGGCAGTCGAGCTAGCTAAAAGCATAAAAACGTAGAAAGATTTAGGCAAATTAACGTGTTTTATGAACAAACTAGTGATTGATACCACATTAAATGAAGAAATAACCACGCATCTAGGTCATGAAAAACACAAAAAAAACTAAGAAGTAACACATGTAACGGTTATAGCACAAAAACCGTTATACAAGTGATGATGGCGAGTTAGAGCTCACCATTTCACGATTATGCTCTTATCTTCTTTTTTTGTTCCACTTTCATTTAAAATCGATTAATCTGTTTATTTTTACATAATCACCAATACAACTCCAGCTTGTTTAATTACTTCTTCCAACCCTTTATCCCACATATTTTTTACTCCCTCCGTGATTATAACAGCTACATAACTAGAATTAGATGTATAACTATAGCTGTTAATTTTAGGATATCAATTCAATCATAATTTGAGGATTTAAAAATTTGTTAAAAACTTTCAGGTAACTATGTGTTTCAGTATAAAAATACAGCTTATAACAGATAAATTGGAAAATTTGCAGTATTATCATTTAGTAATTTGATTAAACTAAATGGATAAGATTGATGATTTTTATAAAAATTTAAAAATAATTTATATTAAAAATCATTGTGTTACTCTTTTTATCATTAAATATTAAGAAATATATGAAATTAAATTGAACTTTTCCCCATTTAGTTTGTCTATATTAACAGATTACGTTTTTCATTTTTTGCCTTCCATTCGAGTTTTCGAGTGGATTTTTTTTTGCCTGATATTTTTTCCATTTGCATATTTTGTAAAATCCTTTCTTCTTCCATTATCTATTAAGAACTACTTGCTTTAGTTTTTTTGCTTATTTTGTTTGATATAATTTGCACTAATACGTATAGAAAGCTAGTATTGCTAGAATTTTAATTATTTAAATAGCGCCTTTTCTTTCGTTATCAAATCTTCTTATAAATTGTTTTAAATTTTTTTGAATACTACTATTTTAAATAAAAGATTAAGCAATGAGCTGTACTTTGGTTGCGAAATAATTATGTGAGCAGAGAGATTATTATGTTATTTTCAAAAAGGACACAAGGGCACTTAATCGCATTAATGACAGTGTTTCTTTGGGGAACAACATTTATTGCAACTAAAGTTTTATTGACGGATTTTAAACCAATAGAGATCTTGTTTTTTCGATTTGGACTTGGCTATCTAACCCTTTGGATCTTATCACCGCGCTTTTTGGCTTGGCAGGGGGTTAAGCGAGAGTTTATGTTTTTATGTGCAGGGCTGTGTGGTGTAACTTGTTACTTTTTATGTGAGAATATTGCATTAACTTATACTACAGCTTCAAATGTTGGAGTAATTACCACTTTAGCACCAATATTTACTGCAATACTATCTATTTTCTTTTTAAAAACCGAAACACCACCTAAACGTTTTTATATTGGTTGTTTATTTGCAATTATTGGTGTTGGACTAATTAGCTTTAATGGTAAGTTTGTGCTTTCGTTAAATCCACTTGGTGATCTGCTTACTATGTTGGCTTGTTTATTTTGGGCTTGTTATTCGATTTTAACTAAAAAAAGTAGCAATTATGGTTACAATACTATTTTGTTAACAAGGCGATTCTTTTTTTATGGTTTGATGTTAATGTTTCCTGTGTTATCTCTCTTCGACTTTGATTGGAATTTATCACGTTTTACCGATCCCGTTAACATTTTTAATTTTTTATTCTTGGGTGTTGGTGCCTCGGCTATTTGTTTTTCATCTTGGAACTATGCTGTTAAATTAATTGGTGCAGTTAAAATTAGTATTTATTTATATTTAGTTCCAATTCTTACTATTATTGCGGCTGTTATTATTTTGAACGAACCTTTCACCTGGATTGCTGCTATCGGAACATTATTTACGCTTTGTGGTGTGTTATTGTCAGAAGGTAAAATTCGCATAAAAAGAAACTAATTAATTTTAATACTTATAAAAAGCCCAAAGGCACATGAGAGCTTTGGGTCTGAAAACGGTTTTTATATTTGAGATGGTTAATTAAGTTATTGCGTTCTTTTATCGATTGCATCCATGATAATTTGCCCTAAATGCTGATAATCTTCGTCAAAATGATGGCCTCCGGGTAATTTGAATGCTTCACCTTTCATTTCTGGCTGTAAGCATCCAGTATCGTCTTTCTCTTCTTCACCATAAATACAAAATAGTTTACTCGCTGGTATGTTATTGACTTCTGGACCTGTTTTCATTTCATTACCAGATTGACCAAGCCAACCACTGATTTCAATTTCAAAATTGGCATTTTTTGAAAATGCGATCATCACAATCGCTTGAACACTATTTTGATCTGTAGTTGATAACCGGTTATAAAGTGCAGGTAAAATATCTCCACCGAATGAATAGCCTGTAAGCACGAAACGAGTTGTACCCCATTTTTCGCGATATTGTTGCATCAAATAGGCGAGATCTTTTGCACTACGCTCAACAGAACGGTGTTGCCAAAACAGCTTTAAAGCATCGACACCAACAACAGGGTAACCATGCGCTGCCATATATTCAGCAGATACTTTGTCTAAGTCACGCCAGCCCCCATCGCCAGAATAATAAAGAGTAACGGTTTTAGGATGAACTTCTTTACTCGTTGCGGGTAATTCAATAACAGGTAGCTGTTGGTGATCACCAAATAAAATTGAAGATAAATGCAAACTTAAAAGCTCAACAGGTGAGGTTTGGTATTCGCCAATTCCTGTGGTGACAGCAATCTTTTTCTGTTCTCGTGGGAATACGGCAACATTTTCTTCGGGTGGGTTATTCCAAATTACTTGCCACGTTCCGTAGTTAGCTTGACTTGGCAATGGATCATCACAATCTTTATGATCTAATATGAATTCTATTGATAATGCTTTAGCATCATCACTTTGCTGTTCTGCTAGCCATCGATAAGCAAAAGTGGCACCTTCTCTCATACCTGCGACAGCAAAATTAGACTCTCCTAATATGTTTACAGCTTGGTTAAAGCGATTTTTTTGCTCAGCACAAGTTGCTTGCGGTTTTAATTCAAACTGAACTAGTTTGGCGCCCATTTTTTCAGATAAGTTTAATAGTTGTTGTTCTGTAAAATGATTGTTGTTAGTTGCGACAATAATAGCCGCAGCTTCGGCTGTTTGTTTAGGTTTTGCCGATATAATAGAAAAGTCATTTTCGATTGTTATCGTTTTTACTGACGCACTATCTTGGTTTTTTATCAAATACCAACCAACAAATCCTAATAGTACTATGAGTATCATAACAATTAACAACAAAATGCCGTGTATTATTTTTTTCATATTATGATCTCTTATTCTTTTTTAATCCCGTTATTCCACCTGAAATTAGCATGGTGGTATCAATGATTGCAACTAAAGGATCAAGCCCTGCTGGAGCGGCCATATAACGTGGCTCCCAGTGTGTTGCAAACTTCTCTTTAAAGCGACGTAATCCTTGGAAGTTATAAAAACGTTCCCCCCGTCTAAAAACTAATGCACCTAGTCTTTGAATCATGGGAGCGCCTCGACGTCTTTGCATACCTGCAAGTGGAACCATCCCTAAACTGAAGAATTTAAAATCTTTTTGTTGATAATGCAAAATCAACCCAACCATTAAAAACTCCATAGTTAATTTAGGAATATCTTGGACAACACGCATTAAATCAATGCTTGCACTATAATTTTGATTTGTTTCTAGCAGATTTACAAAAGCAATAATACGACCTTCATATTTTATTGCCGCAATAGTGAAATTGTTCAAGTATTGCTCGGAAAAAGATCCTAACGAAAATTGCTTTTCTTTAGCGTGCTTGCTTTTTAACCATGCATCTGAAACTGCTTTTAATTCATCAAGTGGTGCTGTGCCTGGAGAATAAAATACTAAAGATAGACCATCTCGTTGACCACGATTCCAAGTGTAGCGAAGATCTTTATAATCTTTTGAGCTTAAATCAAATTGTTTTAAATTAACTAAGGCTTCTTCACCTAGCTTAATAGTTCTAAGACCAATATCCATATAAAAAGGTAAATTTGCTGCTTTAACTTGATAAAAAACCGGACGAAGATTATGTTGATCGCACAAATCTCGAAAAGTCCAAATTAAACTAGCACGATCAGTACTGTTTCCAATTGGATCATAAAGGGCAACCATGCTTCTGCCTCGTTTGGCATACATTATGAAAGCTGTTTGTGATTCATTAAAAAGTAATGACTTATCGCCACTCATGGCAAGCCCACCTTCAGGTTGTTTTGAATCTAAAATGATTTGATAGGCTTTATTTAGCTCGTTTTGTTCTGGTTGAGTTAGAATTGGTGGTGCAGGGCGAAATAACCAAAACAACATAATAAAGCTTAACAAAATAAAACTGCCTAAAGCGGCACGAAGAGCACGCGGTACTCGGCTGTCTAACTCAAATTGCCACCATAAATCGTGACTATAAGGAATATCTTGATATATAAATAAAATTAGCCATACAAAAAGCGCAATAATGCAAAAGCAAATGACAAAGGATTTAATTGAAAAAGGTAATATGCTTAATCGACTTTTACGATAGAAAGCATGTTTAAAATGGATTAATAATATTGCTATAATTAATAATACACTGGCTTCAATCCAATGTAATCCGCGTAAAAGCGAGCAGATACTACCTAAAAATAATAAAATAATCGAAATGCCCCATGCAAAATAGAGTCTTCGTCTTACTCCTACTGCAAGTAATATGCATAAAACGCCAATTAAACTAGCAATTAGATGAGCAATATTGACTATTTTACTGGGGATAAAGGTGCTGACTAAATGGTGATTAAACCCAGGAAGTACACTTGAAAACATCATCACCACACCGGCAAAAAATACAGCTGCCGCCATGATGGGCGCTGCAATTCCTGTTTCTGTCTCTTTAACTTGAGGTGCAGTTAAAAAATGTTTTCCCTCGTTTATTAAAAGCAAAATAGCCGCCAAAATAAGGGGGATTAAAATATAAATAATGCGATAAATGATTAATGCAACGGTTAATGAAGCTATATTAATTTCGGATGAAAATGCCGCTAACATAATGGCTTCAAATACACCAACACCACCAGGAACATGACTCAACACTCCAGCTACTAACGCCAGAATATAGATCATAATAAAGGTAGCAAAATCAGGGTGTTTTGGTAAAAGGAAATAAAGTACTGCGCCAGCCAAAATGGCATCAAATAGAGTAATAATAAATTGGTAAGATGCTAAACGAAGATTAGGAAGACGGATAGACCATCGAAATAATTGATATAATTGGGTGTTGTTATTTGGTTTTTCTGCTAATCGCTTATTTTGCAAAAAGATAAATAGCACACCATAAAAGCAAATTACGCTACATGCAATTATCCACACACTATTTGCTGATAAATGCAAAGCTAACATCGTATTTTTGGGATGAATTAAAGCGGTAATCGCTGCTAATAGTGGTAACGTGAATCCTAATGATAAGGTAACAAAAATTGACATTCTGGCAACATCAATAGTTGTTAATCCTTGTTTAAAATAGAGACGACAACGCACCGCACCACCAGATAATGCCGACAATCCGATTGCATTACCAATAGCTGAGGCACAAATTCCGCCCAGTACAATAGTTGCGGGTTTCAATTTGACACCCGCATAACGTGCAGCTGACCATTCGTAGCAGATCAACATTAAATAACTACCAATGGCAGATAAACACGAAAATAAAATTGTAGACATTGAAAGGTGATGAATAGCTCTTTTTAACTCATTAACATTAATTGTCTTAAGTAAGTGCCAACACACAATCAGTGCTATAAAAAAGATAGATAGACCAAATAGTAGAGCTATAAATTGGCGATAACGAGTGAAGTATTCTATTAACTGCCAAGGCAAAACTTTACGCGTTGATATTTTCACTTAATCAACTCCAATATTTGCTTTGATAATATTTTGATTCGCGCATTCTACCTTTCCATTTTAGTGAAAACAATCGTGATAAAATAAAAAAAAGATAAAAAATATTTACATTCAATGTTTTTCTATATGTAGATATTTCATATAAAAATAATAAGACTATCTATTTAGCCTAAATTGATATTGATTTACTATATTAAATAACGTCTTTGCTAATTATTTAGTATATATATATACATAAAATTTTTATGTGTTTATCATTCTGTCTTTAATTAATTTGTTGAGTAAAAATGAGATGAACGAATTATCAAATACCTTCTTAACAAAGGAACAACAAAAGCTTGTTTTGGATGTTCAATCTTTTGTTAAACAGAAACTATCCAATGATTTTTCTGGTCATGATATGGCGCACATTGAACGTGTTGTAAAGTTAGCAAAAAAGATTTTACAGCATGAACCAAAAGCGAACGGTTTTATTGTGATTGTTAGCGCTTATTTACATGATGTGATTGATGAAAAAGTGGTTGCTGATGTAAGTCAAGCAATAATGGAATTGCGTGATTATTTAACGTCTCTAAAACTTACCGACACCGAAATTAAGATGATTTTTGCTATCATCGAGAATATGTCATATCGAAAAAATCTTAATCAGAAAAAAGAATTATCACTAGAAGGGCAGATCGTACAAGATGCCGATCGTTTAGATGCATTGGGTGCAATTGGTATTGCTCGCACCTTTTATTATGGCGGTAATAAGCATAATATTATGTACGATCTTAATATTTCACCACGAACTTCATTGGATGAAAATAATTATAAACATCCTAATACCGTTATTAATCATTTTTATGAAAAACTTTTTTTACTTAAAGATATGATGAATACCCCCATAGCAAAAAAGCTAGCTGAGCCAAGACATCATTTTTTAGTTCAGTTTGTTAAACAATTTGAAAAAGAATGGCAAGGAGAGGATTATTCTTACTGAAAATTAGTTTATCGATAATAGTTAGAGTATGAATAATTAATTTTTGAAAAATTTGTATAACACCTGCCTCTTTTAAAAAGACAGGTTTTACTAAAATGGAATTGGTGTTCCAACTAATCCAAGCACAATAGGAAGAGTGATCAAGCTTAATAAAGTACTGAGCAAGGTCGCACTTGATACCAGTTCTGGATGACTATCAAATTGTACTGACATTAATGTGGTATTGGCGGCACTTGGCATTGCAGCTAGGACAATTAAAACTTGTTTATAAACAGGCTCAATTGGCATAAAGTAAACCATACAAAATGCCACAATTGGTGAAATAACCATACGTGCAAGCAAGGCAAATGAGATTTTAGGATAATCAAGCTGAGTAAGTTTTATTTTTGCCAGTTGCATGCCCAAAATAATCATGATCACTACAATTGATGCGTCACCGATCATTCCGATTGAAGTCATAATCGATTTAGATAAAGGGATGTGGCACAATTGGAAAATAATACCTAAAAAAGCACCATACGCTACAGGCATGCGAATAACTTTATTAATAACGTCTTTTTGATTTACAATGTCACTATGAGCGCTACCTTTAGCCGCATAGTAAATGCCGACAGTGCTCATTACAAACTGTTGTAATACCATCATTATTACGCCAAGATCAAAGCCGACTGCTCCAAAAAAGATTAATAGTACAGGAGTACCATAGTTACCATTGTTCATAAAACAGGAACTCAAAATCATTGCACAGCGCTCTTTAACTGAATACTTCATGAGTATCGACCAAATTGAGACGATAATGACTAATGAAAAGCATAAACCAAAGACATAACCAATATAAAATAGATAATCTGTGGTTAAAGTATGAGTATAAAACGTTTTAAATGCCAAAAAGGGCGATAGCACATAAAGTGACATTTTCGATAGGTTGGCGACATCAAATTTTAAGGCTTTTTGTGCGATAAAACCTACAATAAAGATACAAAAAATAGGAAATAAAATAATAAAAAATTGCATAAGTTATATCTTTTGGTTAATTAAATTAATTCATTGAATCAAAAGCTATAATGATTGATTCTCGAAGTTTTTGACATGTTTCATCATCAAGCGCTTGATTGTTTTTATCAGTTAGAATAAACAGATCTTCAATATGTTCGCCGATAGTTGCTATTTTAGCGCTACGTAATGATAAATCTAAATTAGCAAATATTTCGCCCACACAAGCCAGCAATCCCGGTCTATCAAGTGCTATGAGCTTCATATAGGTTTGGCTGTCATTAAAGGCTGAAAGAAAATTAACCTGAGTCGGCACTGAAAACGATCGCAATCGTTGTTTCGGTGGTTTTATGGTGACAGGTTTGTATACAGGTTGTTGTAGTGCTTTATCAAGTGCATTTACTAGACCTTGGTTTCTATCTTCTTGTACTGTCTGTCCATTAGGCTCTAATACGATAAATGTATCGAGTGCAAATCCTTTTTTATTTGTAATGATAAGTGCATCATGAATAGTTAAATTATGCATACTTAGCGTATTACACACAGTTGCAAATAGATAAGGTCTATCTGGCGAATAAATAAAAAGCTCACTACCACCATGAGATGGATTTGGATTTATGGCTACTAATGTTTTGCCCAAGTCATGTTGCAATAGAATTTTTGCATGCCATACAATTTGTTCGGTTGTATAACGGACAAAGTAGTCAATGCGATAGTTTTGCCAAAGCTCTTTAATAATTTGTTCATCATAATTTTGTTTAACTAAAATGGTTAATGCTTCTTGCTTATTTTTACGTGCAACACTTCGCTGTTCGGGTATTTGGTGTATACCAGAGTCAAAGGAATTTGCTGCACTAAGATAGAGTTCGCGCATTAAACTTTGTTTCCAATTATTCCAAAGCGTTTCGTTTGTAGCACAAACATCAGCTACTGTTAGGCATAACAAATACTGTAAGCGACGCTTACTTTTGACCAATTGAACAAATTCTCCAATTACCGCAGGGTCTTGTAAATCTCTGCTTTGAGCAGTAACAGACATCAGTAAGTGATAACGTACTAGCCAGCAAATTAAATCAGTATCTTTGGTTTCGAGTTCGTGTAGTTGACAAAATTTTTCAACTAAATGAGCGCCAATTTCCGAGTGATCGCCATGCCTACCTTTGCCAATATCATGAAATAGACCAGCAATTACCAATAATTCGAGTTTAGGTAATTTAGCAAATACTTTTGCACTATTAGGATGTTTTTGTTTGCCACTTTCGGTTTTAAGACTATCAAGTTCAAGCAGTAAGCGGATAGTATGTTCATCAACAGTGTAAGCATGGAACAGATCAAATTGCATCATCCCAGATATATGCTTCCAACCCGGTATATAGACAGAAAGTATACCGTATTTATGCATTGGTAAAATGGCTTTATTAATTGCATCTGGGTGCTTGATAATCGACATGAAAAGCACTCTTGCTTTGGCATCTTCACAAAGTAAAGTGGTTAGTGTGCGCCGAGCGGAACGTAATTGTCTAATTGTATTAGAATACAGTCCTGTAATTTGAGGATTCAACAAAATAGTGTGAAAAAGCTGCATAATCATGACGGGATCTTTTTTGAAAATGTCATTATCTTTTACATCAATTAGGTTGTCTCGAACTTGAAAATATTTATCAATATCGTAAGGTTTGTTGTGTGGATTATGTTCAAGTATAGATTCATAAAACAGTTGTAATAACATTTGATTAAGTTCAGTAATATTGTGAGCAACACGATAATAATCATGCATCATTTTCTCAACAGGAGCATTACCTTCGCCTTGATAACCTAACATGTTAGCAATGCTTAACTGACGATCGAATAACAAACGATTATCATAACGAGTTATGACACAATGAAGCGCAAAACGTATTCTCCATAAAAATTTACGACAAGTTTTAAAGTCTTCAATATCTTCAGGGGTTAAATAGTTGAAATCAGCTATTTTTTGTAGAAATTCGCCACCAAAGTGACGAATCGCTATCCATTGAATAATTTGCATATCTCGCAATCCACCCGGACTATTTTTCAAATCAGGCTCTAGGTTATAAGAGGTGCTGTGATATTGCTTATGACGTTCATGTTGTTCTTGTATTTTTGCCTTATAAAAAGCACGAGACGGCCAGATTTTATCGCTAAAAATTTGCTTGTGTAGTTCATCTAATAGTAATTGATTGCCAGAAATAAGCCTTGATTCAATCAAATTAGTCATTATTGTGATATCATTTTTTGCTTCTTTTAGGCAGATTCTTAATGTTCTAACACTGTGCCCTATATCTAAATGCAAATCCCATAACAAGCGGACTAAATCACTGATCTGTTTTTCTATCTCTTTAGTCAACGGATAATCACTTAAAATTAAAATATCAATATCTGACAGTGGGTGTAATTCCGCTCGACCATAACCACCAACAGCAACCAAAGCGATACGATTACGTTTAAAGAAGGAAGAAACATGTTTAGGTATTTGATAAAAACGCCATAAGCGCTCAAGTAAACGGTCAATAAATTGACTGCGTAAATTCACTAAGGTATCAATGTCAGCTTGTTGTTCAAACTGAACCATGGACCATTGCTGAAACTCCTCAAGCTGTTGTTTTAGATATGTAATATTTATCTGTTCATCATTAAAATTAAGTGGAGAGACAGGGTAACACAAATGGGTTTTAGTCATAGCTATATTATCAAATTAAGACAATTCAATAACTATATCGTTACCCGATTTTAAATGGCTGTCAAGCTACGGTTATAAGAAAGCAAATTGTTAGTGATTGATATTAATTATACAAAAGGAACAATAATTTGTTCCCTTTGTAAAAAAGTTTCAGGTAAGTATGTGTTTGAGTATAAAATTATAAAGTAAAATCGCTTAAATCATCTTCATTAATTTCAGAATCAATTTGTCCAACTAGATATGAGCTCATTTCGGCTTCTTGTGGTGCTACTTGCACATTATCGGAAACAAGCCAGTTATTAATCCATGGAATTGGATTGGATTTAGCTTCAAAAGGTAATTTTAGTCCGACCGCTTGCATACGAATGTTCGTTATATACTCGACATATTGGCATAATATATCTTTATTTAAACCAATCATTGAGCCGCCCTCAAACAGGTATTCGGCCCATTGTTTTTCTTGATTAGCGGCTTGTAAAAATAAGTTATAACAATCTTGTTCACATTCTTTGGCAATTTCAGCCATTTCGGGATCGTCTTCACCACTGCGTAGTGTGTTGATCATAAACTGAGTGCCAGTTAAATGTAGCGCTTCGTCGCGGGCAATAAGTTTAATGATTTTGGCATTCCCTTCCATTAGTTCTCGTTCAGCAAAAGCAAATGAGCAGGCAAAACTAACATAGAAGCGAATAGCCTCAAGTGCATTGACACTCATTAAACATAAGTAAAGTTTCTTTTTAAGTTCACGTAAATTAATGCAAACAGTGCGATTATTGATGTTATGTTCACCCTCACCAAATAAATTATAGTAACTTGCATAGCTAATAAGATCATCATAATAACCTGCAATGTCACCAGCACGTTTTTGAATTTCTTTATTAGTGACAATATCATCAAAAACTACAGATGGATCGTTAACGATATTACGAATGATATGAGTATATGAACGAGAATGAATGGTTTCAGAAAACGACCAAGTTTCTACCCATGTTTCCAATTCAGGTATTGAAATAAGTGGCAGTAAAGCAACATTAGGGCTACGGCCTTGGATGGAATCAAGCAGAGTTTGATATTTTAAATTGCTGATAAAAATATGTTTTTCATGCTCTGGTAACGCAGCATAATCAATACGGTCTTGTGAAATATCGACTTCTTCTGGGCGCCAAAAAAAAGAAAGTTGTTTTTCAATTAGCTTTTCAAACATCTCATATTTTTGTTGATCATAACGCGCAACATTCACTGATTGTCCAAGGAACATTGGTTCTTTAAGCTGGTCGTTATGCACTTGCGAAAAGGTACTGTAATTCATACTCATAAAAGAACTCCTACTCATTTACTGTTGCTTTTACCGCTTCCTTTTGACAGTGTAAAAGGCAAGTTGAATGGGGAAATTACTAGTTTTCCCCGATAAAAAATTGAATTTTAGCGTGTAGCTATTTAGTTTTAATCAAGGTTAAATTTTGCAAGCGCCACCTTCACAGCCATCATCCGAATGGGTTGTTGAAACAATATCACCTTGAATATCTTCAGCGCCATCGCGTGTATTATGATAATAGAGTGTTTTTACGCCAAATTTATAAGCAGTCAATAAGTCTGATAATAGCTGTTTCATGGGTACTTTATTATTTGGGAACTTAGCTGGGTCATAATTAGTATTAGCAGAAATTGATTGATCAATAAATTTCTGCATGATGCCAACTAATTGTAAATAACCAGTGTTATTTGGAATTTGCCAAAGTAATTCGTAAAAATTTTTCAGATGGTTATACTCAGGAACCACTTGTTTTAAAATACCATCTTTTGATGCTTTTACACTAATAAAACCACGTGGTGGTTCAATACCATTTGTTGCATTGGAAATTTGTGACGAAGTTTCTGATGGCATTAATGCCGATAATGTCGAATTACGAAGTCCATAGGTTTTAATTGATGCTCGTAGTGATTCCCAGTCATAGTGTAACGGCTCTTTAGTAATGGTATCTAAATCTTTTTTATAAGTATCAATAGGTAAAATACCTTGCGAATATGTGGTTTGACTAAATAATGGGCAGGCACCCTTTTCTTTAGCTAGATTATTCGATGCTTTTAGCAAATAGTATTGCATTGCTTCAAAGGTACGGTGAGTTAAATTGTTGGCGCTGCCATCGGAATATTTAACCCCATGTTTTGCTAAATAATAGGCATAGTTAATAACACCAATACCTAATGTACGACGATTTAATGAAGAATGACGAGCTGCAGGTACAGGATAATCTTGGTAATCAAGTAGTGAATCAAGAGCACGTACTGCTAAATCGGCTAGTTCTTCAAAGTCATCTAGGGATTCTATTTTACCTAAATTAAAGGCTGATAATGTGCAAAGAGCAATTTCGCCATGTTCATCATTAACGTTATTAAGCGGTTTTGTTGGCAGTGCAATTTCCATACATAAATTAGATTGATGAACAGGTGCTAATTGAGCATTAAATGGGCTGTGAGTATTACAGTGATCGACATTTTGGATATAAATACGCCCAGTTGATGCGCGCTCTTGCATTAATAATGCAAAGAGTTCAACGGCTTTAACTTCGCGTTTGCGAATATTTGGATCTTGTTCATATTGTTTATAAAGTGTTTCAAATTTATCTTGATCGGCAAAGAAAGCATCATAAAGACCAGGAACGTCCGATGGGCTAAATAAGGTAATATTTTCGTTTTTGATTAAACGTTGATACATTAATTTATTGATTTGTACGCCATAGTCTAAATGGCGGACACGATTTTCTTCAACGCCACGGTTGTTACGTAATACTAATAAACTTTCAACTTCTAAATGCCAAAGAGGATAGAAAACAGTTGCTGCTCCTCCTCGCACACCACCTTGCGAACAAGATTTAACCGCTGTTTGGAAATATTTATAAAATGGAATGCAGCCTGTATGAAAAGCTTCACCACCACGAATTGAGCTTCCTAACGCACGAATTCGCCCTGCATTAACTCCAATTCCTGCCCGTTGTGATACATATTTAACAATAGCGCTTGCTGTGGCGTTAATAGAATCTAAACTATCATCACATTCAATTAATACGCAAGAACTGAACTGTCGAGTAGGAGTACGAACCCCCGCCATAATTGGCGTTGGTAGCGAAATTTTAAAGGTTGAAACTGCATCATAAAAGCGTTTGATATAACTAAGACGTGTATCTTTAGGATAATTAGCGAAAAGGCAAGCTGCAACTAGAATATATAAAAACTGCGCGCTTTCATAAATCTCGCCAGTGACACGATTTTGTACTAGATATTTTCCTTCAAGCTGTTTAACTGCGGCATACGAAAAAGACATATCTCGCCAGTGATCGATAATCTTATCCATTTGTTCAAATTCTTCTTGCGTATAATCTTCAAGCAAGTGTTTATCATAAAGTTCACTGTCGACCAATTTTTTAACGTGTTCATAAAGTGAAGGTGGGGTAAATTGATTAAAGGCTTTTTTACGTAAATGAAAGATTGCTAAGCGTGCAGCTAAATATTGATAGTCTGGCGCTTCTTGTGAGATCAGATCGGCTGCAGCACGAATAATTGTCTCATGAATATCCGATGTACGAATGCCATCATAAAATTGAATATGTGAACGTAATTCAACCTGAGAAACAGAAACATTTTCTAATCCTTCAGCAGCCCATGTAATAACACGGTGGATTTTATCAAGGTTTATTGGTTCTTTCTTTCCATCTCGTTTGGTAACGAGTATTGATTTATTCATTCTTTCATTCCAATGTTAAAGTATATTTTTAATTATGATAATTGATATTTATCAAAATATACAATATGTAGTACCTATTAATTAAATTTATCACTATATGTAGTATTATTAATCAATAGTTCAAATTTATTAATTAAAATAAAACGTTATTGATTTTAATAGCTAGAATTTATTTTTTCATAAAAAATGAAAAAAAGAACTTATGCCAGTTACCGTCGTGCTGTCGATATCTTTTAATTGATTATCGGCAAAGTAAAAATTTGTGTAAAGCGATAACAAAAAATTTGAAAGCGATTTATCAGGCTACAACAGAACAGCAAGCACAAGCATTTACGCATTTTGGGTGAATTTGGGTTGAAAAGTAGGGCTATACTAGCCAGTCGTAGCGTATAGGAACTGGGAAAACTCAGCACCTTGTACTTACCCGTTGACATTCGCAAAGCAAATTTACATTACCAATGCAATAGAGTCTTTAAACAGTCCTATTCGCCATATCATCAAGAAATGTAAAGTTTTACAAACAGATAAATCAGTTAAAAAAGTCATTTTTTGGACAATACCACACGCTTGTAATAAATTGGCTATATCAATCCAAAACTTAAAAAAATGCTATAAGTCGGTTCATTATAAAATTTGGTGACTGAATCAACCATCACCTTGAATAGGTAAATACACAAAATTTAGGGTAGTGCCTTTCAATCTGATTTTCTAGTTAATTTCTTAATAGCAAACGAGCAAATAGGAATAATCTCACGCTTTTCTTGCTGTAATTTTTCTACTACAAGGTCTAATAAATTATCTGCAATACCTTGACCACGATACGCAGAATCAACATAAGTATGATTAATAGTAGCTTTATCTTTCCCTACCCTTGTAAAGGTCATTTCAGCTATTTCTTTATTATTAGCATCACAAGCATAAAAACGATCATTATCTTCTAAAAAATGTAGTGTCATAAAATTACCAATATAACATTGTAATTAGTTTACTATGATTCACATCCATACTTGATAAATAAAAACTCTTTTATTATTAAAAGCAACCTAATTCCATATCGACTCATTTTAAAGGAGTTAGTAGATAAACAAATAGGTGACTGTCATAAAATATCATTTTTACCAGTTCACCTATTAATAAAACAATCAGATATTTATCTACTACTAATTATGCTTAAATGGCACAATTAACAATTTAAAATAATCGTTTGGCTGTATTGTATAGATCCATATCAAATGGACGCTTCATATTATTGATAGCATCTATAATATCGTGATGTACTAATTTACCATTTTGTACGCCAACGCTTCTACCTGCATAGCCTTGTAGCAGTAATTCAACAGCATAAGCCCCCATACGAGACCCCAAAATACGATCATAAGGGACAGGAGAACCACCACGTTGAACGTGCCCTAATACTGTGGCACGAGTTTCGTGATGAACAGCAGCTTCAATGTCTACTGCAAGTTGATTTACATCACACATATGTTCTGTAACAGTCACAATTGCATGTTTTTTACCTTTTGCAAAGCCTAGTTTAATTTCTTCGATTAGATCTTCCTTCGTATAAGAAACCTCTGGAATAATCATAAATTCACAACCACCAGCAACTGCTGCATTTAAGGTTAAATCACCACAATCTCTCCCCATTATTTCAATAACTGAAATTCGGTTATGTGAAGAACAAGTATCACGTAATCTATCGATTGCTTCAACAGCAGTACTAAGTGCAGTAAAATACCCTATAGTATAATCAGTACCACGAATATCATTATCAATAGTTCCTGGTAAACCAATACATGGAAAACCTTCTTCAGTTAATCGCATTGCGCCCATATATGAACCATCACCACCAATAACAACTAAAGCATCAATTTGATGTTTTTTTAGATTAGCAATGGCTTTTTGTCTTACAGCTTTATCTTTAAACTCTGGAAATCTAGCCGAACCAAGAAATGTACCACCACGAGTAATAATATCAGATACACTTGAACGCTTTAGTTGAACAATGCGATCTTCACAAAGTCCCATATAACCATCATAAACACCAAAAACATCCAACCCTTCTGATAATGCTGTTCTCACTACACCTCGAATAGCAGCATTCATTCCTGGAGCATCGCCACCACTGGTTAAAATACCTATTTTTTTTATCATATAAAATAACTCCAAATTATTAACTTTTAGTTATTATAGAGTCTTAACAGATATCTAACAATAGACAATAAAAGCTATTTTTGATTAAGTTTTCTACTTCATCATTTCGATGGGCACAACAGAAATTGGATCTTGATGAATAATCACCGTTGCAGGAGAAAATTCTTTAGAAATATGTTTTTCAATAGCATCAGCAATGGCATGAGCAGTGATTAAAGGCATATCATCGTCTAATTCAAGATGCAATTGAATAAATTTGAGAGGGCCTGCTTGGCGGGTCTTTAGATCATGAAAACCTCTTACATCTGGATATGAAGCAACAATTTCAGCTATTCGCAAATTATCACTATCTGGTAAAGCATGATCTAATAGGTCTTTAATTGCATTATGTGCAATGTGATAAGCATTATAACAAATATACAAAGCAATAAAAATTGCAAAAGCCGCATCAGCATAAGTAATGCCATACCAACTTAAACAAAGTGCAATTATAACAGCAATATTCAACAACATGTCGGAAGAATAATGCAACATATCGGCTTGAATAGCATTACTTTTAGTGATTTTTACAACATATCTTTGATACAAAACAAGAATGCATGTCACTACAGCAGAAACAGTTGAGACAATAATCCCCAATAAAGGTTCCTGCAGTTCATTCGGATAAATAAAAGAGCGAATACTAGAAAGTAACAAAATTATTGCAGAACCAATAATAAACGCGCTTTGTAATAATCCTGCCAAAGATTCGGCCTTGCCATGACCAAAAGTATGATCAGCATCTGCAGGCTTTAGTGCATAACGAACTAAAAAAAAGTTAACACCAGAAGCAAGTAAATCGATACTTGAATCTAATAATGAAGCAAATAAACTTATTGAACCAGTAAACCAACAAGTAATAAATTTAATTAAAATTAAGGAAATAGAGATTGAAACGGCACCTAGCGTCGCTCTTTTAACTAATTTTTCATACAAATGTGAATTTGACATTTAGTACCTATTTATTGATAGGATTCAATTCCCAAAGGAAGAACTAATTGCCGAGCAATTTCAGCTGCTTTTATTCGGCCTAACAACGCATCTATAATTTTTAAAGCAAAATCAATAGAAGTTGCGGGACCTTGGCTAGTAATAACTTTATACAACTCATCAAAATAAACTCTATCGGACTTCCAATTTTTAAACGCCTCTTTAGTGGTTGGATAACCAGTCATATATGCGTGTGGAAATAAGTTATGATGTTGTAAAACCATAGCTGGAGAAGCACAGATTGCAGCAACAATACCGCCACTTTCGTGCGTTTGTTTCAATTTTTCGATTAGCAATGGACAATCTCGAAAATTTTCAGCGCCTTTAACACCTCCAGGTAAAACAACAACATCAAAATCAATGTATTGAACATCCGAAAGTATTTTTTTGGCCAAAATGGTTACCCCTCGAGAACATTCAATTTCACGAGAATTTGAAATACTTGCAGTAGTAACTTTAATATCAGCTCGGGTTAATAAATCGATAGTGGTTACTGCTTCTGTTTCTTCACAACCATTCGATAAAAACACCAATGCTTGCTTTGTCATCATTACGCTCCTTTTGAAAAAACAACTTATTAATTTTTTAGCGAAAATGAATTATTTCACCCTTTCAATATTGGCGCCTAATTTTCTTAATTTTGCTTCAATATTGTCATAGCCTCGATCTATATGGTAAATACGATCAACAGTGGTTAAACCTTCAGCAATACAACCAGCTAAAACTAGACTCGCTGACGCCCGCAAATCCGTCGCCATCACTTGTGCACCGCTCAAGGTTTCAACACCATGGGTAATTAAGGTATTACCTTCAATTTCTGCTTTTGCACCCATGCGAATTAGCTCAGGAACATGCATAAATCGATTTTCGAAAATGGTTTCTTTAATGATTCCTGTACCTTCAGCAACCATATTTAGCAATGAGAATTGTGCTTGCATATCAGTAGGAAAACCTGGATGCGGAGCAGTATGAATGTTAACAGCTTTTGCCCTTTTTCCTTGCATATCTAAACAAATCCAATCTTCACCTACCTCAATCTTAGCACCAGCTTCCTTCAATTTAGAAAGCACCGCATCAAGTAGGGTTGGATCAGTTTTACGGCAAGTGATTTTACTTCTAGATATAGCTGCCGCAACTAAAAAAGTCCCTGTTTCAATACGATCAGGAACTATTTCATGTATACCACCACCTAAACGTTCAACCCCTTCTATCTCAATACGCATTGTACCAGCACCAGTAATTTTAGCGCCTAACATATTTAAGAATTTAGCGGTATCAACAATTTCAGGTTCACATGCTGCATTTTCGATGATAGTTTTGCCTTCAGCTAAAGTTGCGGCTGACATAATCGTAACGGTCGCGCCAACACTCACTTTATCCATGACAATATGAGTACCTTTTAGTTTTCCATTGACTGACGCTTTAACATAGCCTTCATCAAGTGCGATTGTCGCACCAAGTTGTTCAAGACCACTAATATGAAGATCAACAGGTCTTGCACCAATAGCACAACCGCCAGGTAATGAAACTTGTCCTTGCCCAAAACGAGCGACAAGAGGACCTAAAGCCCAAATTGAAGCACGCATAGTTTTTACTAGCTCATAAGGTGCACAGTAGTTATTCAGATGACCTGCATCAAGGTAAATAGAATCATTTCGTTCATATTTTACACCTAGCTGGCCTAGCAATTCCAAAGTTGTATCGATATCTTTTAATTTAGGAACATTTCGAAGTTCTACTGGTTTTTCTGCCAAAATTGCAGAAAATAAAATGGGTAGCGCAGCATTTTTTGCGCCAGAAATAACCACTTCGCCATTTAGCGATGTTGGACCTGTTACGTGAAACTTTTCCATTGTTAACTCTTATGCGTGATAAATTGGCGATTATTATAGAAGCTATTTACTAATAGTTAAATGAATTTCATTAAAAATTGAAAATATCGCTTTTTTGAGATCAATTAAAACAACTAAAAATCAATAAGTTAAAAATTTTATCTTATTTTGAATATAGTAAATAATTACGATTAATCAATGATTGACTCAAACAAATTAGCGTCTTATAGTGAATATACTATTTTCACATACAATTTGGGTTATATGATATAGACCGCAAGGCGCCATTATTTCAATACGATAATATTCAGTCGAGGGAAAAATATATTTGATTCACTTGCAAAAACAAGTCAGATTAATAACAAAAATAAATTCATTAAAAAAGAACGTTTATATCTAATTTTATACTGAAACACATAGTTACCTGAAACTTTTTTACAAGTTAACTGGCATAGAGAAGTGCTCATCTTTAATAGTCACACATAATTTAATTTGCTAACATAAATGGATTTTAAACATGGTAAAAAAGAACTACACAATAACATGGATTACGATATCGCGATTATAGGACTAGGGCCTGCTGGCAGTACGCTAGCCCGTTTACTGAGTCCTTCATTCAAAGTCATTGCATTAGATACAAAACATAAAACGGGAAATGGCGGATTTCATAAACCTTGTGGGGGACTATTAGCAGATGATGCACAAAAAGCCTTTGCTAGGCAAAATATAAACTTACCCGCTGATATTTTAACTGATCCTCAAATTTTTAATGTCAGAACTTATGACTTACAAACCAAACTTGTTCGCAATTATCAGCGGAGTTATGTAAGTTTTGATCGGCACAAATTTGATCTGTGGCTAAAGTCACTAATACCATCAAATGTAACAGTCCTTCATAATACACTCTGTAAAGAAGTAAGACGCATTATTGATGGTTATCAGATCACTTATCTTGATGAAAATAAAAATGAACACAACGCCACTGCTCAATATGTGGTCGGTGCTGACGGTGCCAATTCTCTGGTTAGACGAATGCGATATCCTCAACATACGATAAGACAATATGTAGCGATACAACAATGGTTTATAGAGCAACATCCAACGCCATTTAATTCTTGTATATTCGACAATGAATTAACAAATTGCTACTCGTGGAGTATTTCAAAAAATGGTTATTTTATCTTTGGCGGTGCTTTCCCTAAAAAGGTAGCGAATCAAAATTTTGAACAATTAAAAGAAAATTTAACTAAACAAGGGTTTATTTTTGGTAAACCTCTCAAAACAGAAAAATGTTTAGTGGTCTATCCAAATCGGCTACGTGATTTTTATACTGGTAATGAAAATATTTTTTTAATTGGTGAAGCTGCTGGTTTTATTAGTGCAAGTTCGCTAGAAGGTATTAGCTATGCTTTAGATAGCGCTGAAATTTTAAGTAAAATATTAAATAGTGGCCATCCAAAACCTAATAAATGTTATTATCAACGTACAATACCATTACGCTTCAAACTTTATAGTAAAATTGTTAAAGCCAAACTATTAACAACTCCTTTGTGGCGTAAATTAATAATGAAAAGTAAGATTCAGCATATTGAATAACTTAAAATAAAAAAATAATAATGAAATATATTGGGAAATATTAATTATGTTTGATGTAAACGATCTGATCCGTTTTAACCACGAATGGTCAGAAAAAATAGAGCAAGAAGATCCTGAATTTTTTAAACAACTTGCAGTTGAACAAAATCCTAAATTTTTATGGATCGGCTGTTCAGACAGTCGTGTGTCAGCAGAAAAACTCATTAAGTTAAAGCCAGGTGAGTTATTTGTGCATCGTAATGTCGGTAATCTTGTAATACACACTGATTTAAACTGTTTATCTGTCGTTCAATATGCAGTGGATGTACTTAAAATTGAAGATATCATTGTTTGTGGTCATTTAGGTTGTGGTGGAATTCGTGATGCGGTTGAAAATCCTGATTTAGGGCTAATTAATAACTGGTTACTGCATATTCGTGATCTTTGGTTTCGAAACAGCTCACTTCTAGGGGAATTTCCACCCGATATCCGTTTGGATGTTTTATGTGAACTTAATGTAATCGAACAAGTATACAATCTTGGACACTCTACAATTATTCAATCTGCATGGCAACGAGGTCAAAAGGTTAATTTGCATGGTTGGGTTTATGGAATTCATAATGGCAAAATTACTGATTTGCATATCACTTCATCAAGTAGCGAAAATCTTGAAATTAACTACCGAGAAGCTATTTCTTATCTTCTAAATTTACATAAATCTCACTAATTAGCCCATGATTTTTATTTAAAACGATGGATAACTTGATTGCTGCTTCCTCGCCATAATAGGCGAGGATCAGCAAGTTCCTGCACAAATTTCCCATCAATTAACACATCAATATAAGGAATAACCGCTTGTTGTTCAGCTGTTAACTCATCAAGCTTATACCCAGTCCAAAGCCAAATATCTTTATTATCGCACTCAGATTTAACACGTTGGACCAGTTTTAATATAGTTGCAACGTTTTTAGGATGCAAAGGATCACCGCCAGAAAGCGATAATCCTTGACGTTTTATTTCAGTATCTTGTAAATCTTTAATGATTTGATCTTCAAGTGCTTGTGTAAATGGTAAACCAGAATTTACTCCCCATGTACTTTTGTTATAGCAACCTGGGCACTGATGTACACACCCGGCAACAAAAAGAACACAGCGAGTTCCTTCCCCATTAACAACATCGACAGAATAATAACGATGATAATTCATAAATATTTATTGATTATTAACCAATTTGACCATTATTTAAATGTTTAACTCGACGTTTTACTTCTTCTTGTTTACCTGCATTGAATGGGCGGGCATCAGGACTACCTAAATATCCACAAACACGACGAGTAACCGATACTTTTGAAGAATCATGATTACCACAACTTGGGCAAACAAAGCCTTTGCTGGTACAAGAAAATTCACCGGTATAACCACATTCATAACATTCATCTATTGGCGTATTAGTCCCATAATAAGGAACTCGTGAATAACTATAATCCCAAACATCTTCTAATGCTTTGATATTGTTAATCATATTTGGATATTCGCCATAACAGATGAAACCACCATTAGCAACTTGAGGATAAGGTTTTTCAAATTCGATTTTTTCGTACGGATTAACCTTTTTCTCAACATCAAGATGGAAACTGTTAGTGTAATAACCTTTATCAGTAACACCTGGAATTACACCAAATTCAGCCGTATCAAGTCGGCAAAATCGATCACATAAATTTTCGCTTGGTGTGCTATATAAACTAAACCCATAACCGGTTTCGTTCTTCCATTGATCCACCGCATTACGTAAACGCTCAACAATTGCCACACCTTTTTCGCGTAATTTATCACTATCAAATGGATGCGTTTGATTTCCGTAAAGTGCATTTAATGTTTCATGAAGACCAATATAACCTAAAGAAATTGAAGCTCGCCCATTTTTGAAAATTTCAGAAACATTGTCATCTTCGTTAAGCCTTACACCACAAGCACCTTCCATATATAAAATTGGTGCCACTCTTGCTTTTACGCCATCAAGTCTAGCAATACGCGTCATTAATGCTTTTTTACATAGTTCTAAACGTTTATCTAAAATTTCCCAAAATCGAGCTTCATCACCTTTAGCTTCAATAGCTATACGAGGCAAATTTAGACTAATTACACCTAAATTATTGCGCCCATCATGAATTAACTGGCCGTTTTCTTCATAAACGCCCAAGAAACTTCGACAACCCATTGGCGTTTTAAATGAACCCGTCACTTCAACAACTTTATCGTAATTTAAAATATCTGGGTACATCCGTTTACTTGCACACTCAAGTGCAAGTTTCTTAATATCATAATTAATATCGCCCTGTTTATGGTTAATACCATCTTTAATGGCAAAAACAAGTTTTGGAAAAACTGCTGTTTTATGATTTTTACCTAATCCTTTGATACGAACTTTTAAAATAGACTCTTGAATTAAGCGTGATTCCCAACTAGTTCCTAAACCAAAACCAAAAGTAACAAACGGAGTTTGTCCATTAGCTGTGTGTAAAGTGTTTACTTCATATTCAAGAGATTGAAATGCATCATAACACTCTTTTTGAGTGCGACTTTCAGCATAAGCTTCTGGATTTGGGATATTCCATTCTTCAGCCACTTGTTTGTGTTTGTTATAACTAATAGTAACAAACTTTGCTAAAACTTCATCGATACGATTAATGGTCGTGCCACCATAAATATGGCTAGCCACTTGCGCTATAATTTGTGCAGTTACCGCAGTTGCTGTAGCAATTGATTTTGGAGGCTCAATCTCAGCATTACCCATTTTAAAACCATTTGTTAACATACCATCTAAGTCAATTAACATACAGTTAAACATAGGGAAAAATGGCGCATAATCTAAATCATGATAATGAATTTCACCACAATCATGAGCACGAGAAATATCTTTAGGTAATAAATACTGCTTTGCATAATGCCTTGCTACAATACCCGCAAGTAAATCACGTTGAGTTGGAATAACCTTGCTATCTTTGTTAGCATTTTCATTTAAAATGGCGACATTACTTTGCTCAATTAACCCTCGAATATCTTGATTTAGACGGCTACGTTCTTCTCGAGCACGATCACGATCATGACGATACTCAATATAAGTTCTCGCTAATTTTTTATAAGGGCCTGACATTAACTGATTTTCAACTGCATTTTGAATTTCGTTGATATCAACACTTTCACGTTCGCTCATTTGATTAGTAACAACACGAGCAACCGTTTCGCAATAATCAGGATCATGAACATTCGTCGCCACAGCTGCTTTGACAATTGCATCTTTAATTCGAGTCTCATTAAATGCAGTTTGACAACCATCTCGTTTTATTACTACAGGCATATATACTCCTCAATATCCATCAATAACTCGCGTTAGTCACAGGTGTTATACCAACATTAATATTCGTTGTTATTATTCATTTTTTATCAAATCATTAGTTTTTTGATATAATCCCGAGGCTTTCTACCGCTTAAATAACACTATATATAGTAAATAATATTCAATTATACACAATATATAGTGTTTTTCTAGGCTTTTTAATAAATGAAATCACTTGACAAATTTAAAATCAATAATGACAAGGAGTTATGAAATATTGAGATACAAAAGGGGAAAAAGCTATACAAAAGTGCAAACTTACTTGCACTCTTGTATAGCAAAATAAGATTATAAATTGAAAATATTAAGATTCAATATTTAACCAATCGGTATGGAACACACCTTCTTTATCAATACGCTCATAGGTATGAGCACCAAAATAATCTCTCTGAGCTTGAATCAAATTAGCTGGTAATACCGCTGATCGATAACTATCATAATAAGCAATCGCTGCTGAAAGTGTTGGAACAGCAATACCTTGTTGTACCGCTAAAGATACCACATCACGTAATGATTGTTGGTAAGCCTCAACTGTTTGATTAAAATAAGGCGCTAACAATAAATTATCAATCTCATTATTATCGGCATAAGCATCAGTAATTTTTTGAAGAAACTGTGCACGAATAATACACCCTGCTCTAAAAATCTTAGCTATTTCACCATAATTTAAATTCCATTGATATGTATGAGAAGCAGCTTTTAGCTGTGCAAAACCTTGTGCATAAGAAATAATTTTACCCATATACAGTGCTTTACGGACTTTTTCTATGAGCTCCTGCTTATCACCACTATAAGGCGCTTTTTGAGGACCTTTTAACACTTTTGCCGCCGCAACTCGCTGATCTTTAATTGCTGATAGATAACGAGCAAATACAGACTCAGTGATTAAAGATAAAGGCTCACCCAAATCTAAAGCACTTTGGCTGGTCCATTTACCTGTACCTTTATTGCCTGCCGCATCTAAAATCACATCAATTAAATAATTACCATCTTCGTCTTTATGCTTAAAGATATCAGCGGTAATTTCGATTAAATAACTGTCTAACTCGCCTTTATTCCAATCTGTAAACACCTCAGCAAGTTCATCATTAGTTAAACCAACAACATGTTTTAATACCGAATAGCTTTCAGCTATCAGTTGCATATCGCCATACTCAATGCCGTTATGAGCCATTTTTACATAATGACCAGCGCCATTTGGACCTATATAAGCAACACAAGGCTCACCATTAGCCTTAGCAGCAATCTTCTCTAATATTGGTGCAACTAATTCATAAGCCTCTTTTTGCCCACCAGGCATAATTGATGGACCTTTTAGCGCTCCCTCTTCGCCACCTGAAACACCAGTACCAATAAAGTTAAATCCTTCTGCTAACAATGTTTTGTTTCGACGAATTGTATCTTCAAAATAGGCATTCCCGCCATCGATAATAATATCACCTTTATCTAAAAGTGGACGCAACTCATCAATTACCGCATCGGTACCTTTACCTGCTTGCACCATAATCAGGATACGGCGTGGTTTTTCTAAAGAATTGACAAAATCTTCAATTGTATAATAAGGAACCAATTTCTTATCAGAATGTTCAGCCATGACTTGTTCTGTTTTATCTTTAGAGCGATTATAAATAGCAACAGAAAATCCTCGACTTTCAATATTGAGCGCAAGATTTCGCCCCATAACTGCCATTCCAATAACACCGATTTGTTGTTTTGACATGATTTGGCTCCTTTATTAAACCTCTATAACCTTAACCATAAGGTTTTAACAACACCTAAAACTTAATTAAGTTTTATAAATTACGCTATATTTTGCCATAAAAAAAGCCGTATCAGAATACAATACGGCTCTTTTTCATGACTTTAATGATATTTACTATCAACTGAATAAATCATGAACGTTTCATCATTTCGAAAAACTCATCATTAGTTTTAGTCATGGCAAGTTTATCGATCAAGAACTCCATTGCATCAGTCTCACCCATTGGGTTAAGAATTTTGCGTAAAATCCACATTTTTTGTAGTTCATCAGGCGAAGTCATTAGATCTTCTTTACGTGTACCTGAACGATTAAAGTCAATAGCAGGAAACACACGACGTTCAGCAATTTTACGCGATAAATGGACTTCCATATTACCTGTACCTTTAAACTCTTCATAGATAACTTCATCCATTTTAGAGCCAGTATCAATCAATGCTGTTGCAATAATTGTTAAACTACCACCTTCTTCCACATTACGTGCTGCACCAAAAAAACGTTTCGGACGATGTAATGCATTCGCATCCACACCACCAGTCAACACTTTACCTGATGAAGGAACAACTGTATTGTATGCACGAGCCAAACGGGTGATCGAATCTAATAAAATAATCACATCTTTTTTATGTTCAACCAAACGTTTTGCGCGTTCAATAACCATTTCAGCAACTTGAACATGTCTTGCTGCTGGTTCATCGAATGTCGATGCAACAACTTCACCTTTAACTAGACGCTGCATTTCGGTCACTTCTTCGGGACGCTCATCAATCATTAATACAACTAACTCGCATTCAGGATGATTAACCGCTAAGCTTTGTGCAATATTTTGTAAAAGCATTGTTTTACCTGCTTTTGGTGGTGCAACAATCAAGCCACGTTGACCTTTACCAATTGGTGATGCTAAATCAAGAACTCTTGCGGTGATATCTTCGGTAGAACCGTTACCTCGTTCCATTCGTAAACGAGAATTTGGATGAAGTGGAGTTAAGTTTTCGAAAAGAATTTTATTGCGGGCATCTTCTGGTTTATCGTGATTTACTTCATTTACTTTTAACAAAGCAAAATATCGTTCACCTTCTTTTGGCGGACGGATTTTACCTGCAATGGTATCACCAGTCCTTAAATTAAATCGTCGAATCTGACTTGGTGATACATAAATATCATCAGGACCAGCTAAATAAGAGCTATCAGCTGAACGCAAAAAGCCAAATCCATCTTGCAAAATTTCCAGTACGCCATCACCAAAAATATCTTCACCACTTTTGGCATGTTGTTTTAAGATTGCAAAAATAATGTCTTGTTTTCTAAGTCGGGCAAGATTTTCAAGCCCCATCTTTTTTTCTCCAAGCGCTACAAGCTCGGAAACAGAAGTGTTTTTTAATTCAGTTAAATTCATAATGTTAAAAATTCTTGAGGATAAAATTGATATGTTTGCAATTTAATATTATTTTTGTATATTTGTTTAATTCGCTTATAAAAAAGCTCTCTTACAACACTTAAATTCAATCGATTGCTAAGCTTTTGATGATAATTGAACATTTGAATATAGAATTTCACCACTTTACCAATAAAAACAATGAATTACAGAAAGGGATACATGTAAGAGAAGCACAGATTACACTAAAATCATTAATTTGTCTACAATTAATTGAATATAACTATTATAAATTAATAAATCTAGTAAAATTAAAGACACAAAAAAAGAGTAATGCAAAATTCATTACTCTATTAACCATATTATAAAAACATAAAGTAACTATTACAATTGAGGATTAATAAAATCTCTAAGTTGAGCTTTAGATAAAGCTCCTACTTGAGTGGCAGCTACTTGTCCGTTTTTGAAAATCAATAAAGTAGGAATACCTCGAATACCAAATTTAGGTGCTATATTGGGATTTTCTTCAATATTCAATTTGGCAATAACTATCTTATCGCTATATTCTTGAGCTATTTCTTCCAAAATCGGAGCAACCATTTTACAAGGCTTACACCATGAAGCCCAAAAATCAACGAGTACTGGTTTCGATGATTCATTAACTACTTTATCAAAAGTTGCTTCTGATAACTGAACGATATTATCACTCATTTTTGTCTCCTACATTTTTACTTTTTACAATAATAGAATACTTTGAATTTCTCTACTAGCAATTAGTATAATAGGATATAATTATTAGTGATGTCACTATATTTAGTGTGTTATAATCTGACAATTCTGATAATTATATTCACAACAATAATGATTCAATCATATCTTACCAAAACAACTTTTAGCCAATTTCCTCTTCATCCTTCAGTGTTAAAAGCACTTGAAAAAAAAGGATTTGTTTATTGCACACCAATTCAAGAAAAGACATTACCGCTAACCACTAACGGAATGGATATTGCAGGGCAAGGACAAACAGGAACAGGCAAAACCATGGCGTTTTTAGCATCAACATTTAATCACTTGTTGAATCATGAGCCTTTACCTGATCACAAAATAAATCAACCAAGGGCAATAATTATTGCCCCTACACGCGAATTAGTTGTACAAATATACCATGACGCTGAACGGCTATCTGAAGAAACAGGATTAAAATTAGGATTAGCTTTTGGTGGTGATGGCTATGATAAACAATTAAAAATGCTTTCCACAGGGGTCGATATTTTAATTGCCACAACAGGACGATTGATTGATTATGCAAAGCAAAATTATATTAATTTAGACGCAATTCAAGTTGTCGTATTAGACGAAGCCGATCGCATGTTTGATTTAGGATTTATCCGTGACATACGTTGGGTTTTCAAACATATGACACCACCACAAAAAAGATTAACCATGTTGTTTTCTGCAACATTAACACACAACGTGCGTGAATTAGCCTTTGAGCATATGAATAATCCTCAGTATATTGAAGTTGAACCAGAACAAAAAATTGGGCATCGCATTAAAGAAGAACTATTTTTCCCATCTAACGAAGATAAATTAGCACTTTTACAAACACTAATTGAGGAAGAATGGCCTGATCGTTGCATTGTGTTTGCTAATACCAAAGTAACTTGCGAAAAGATTTGGCGGCACCTTATCGCTGATGGTCATCGTGTTGGATTATTAACTGGTGATATTGCTCAGAAAAAACGTTTATCAATTTTAGAACAATTTACCCAAGGTCATCTTGATATTTTAGTTGCTACCGATGTCGCAGCCAGAGGATTACATATACCTAATGTTACTCACGTTTTTAATTATGATCTGCCCGATGATTGTGATGATTATCGTCATCGAATTGGAAGAACAGGGCGTGCAGGAGCTGGAGGTTACTCAATTTCATTAGCCTGTGAACGTTATTCGCAAAATTTACCTGCTATTGAAAAAGCAATTGATCATGCTATTCCTGTTAGCCAATATGATCCTTCTGCGCTACTGGTTGATTTGCCTCATCCAAAACCATTTAGACGTCCACCACGTAGAAAACCATCAAATTGACTAAACTAAATAGTAGATAGAAAACATAAATAATATCAACCATAAAAAATTATCTAAAAATGTAATTATACTTCATCGTAAAGCATTTTTAGATAACTGTTATTATTATGGTGATATTATTATAAGTACTTTGATCAACATAGCCAGTCAAAATTATTCTTTATATGAGTCATTATCCATCTGGTTTAAAAAACATTGATATTCAAGTTCAATTTCTTTTTTAGTCTCCTTGGACAAAGTTGCAACATGAAAACGATGTAAAGAACTATATAAAACAAACAATATATTAATGGAAATGGTTTCTTTTTTTTGTTTTATTTTATAATATGCATTCAAATAACCTACCTTTTGAAAGGTATCAACATCTTTAATTCCAACACTACACAATAACCTTTCTAACGACAAAGTCATATTTGGCAACTCTTTTATCCGTTTTGCTTTGATTTCGTTTTTTTCATATTGCTCTTTTTTAGTATACTTTATCACCATCTGTACCATAGAAAACAGTTTTTCATGATCCTTAAAAAGTTCATTACCTACCTTATAATAATCAAGCAATTTAGTAGACATGCCTGTCGTTATACTTAATGGCTGCATACCCAAATTAATAAAAAGTGAACGATAATCTGGATGCCCTCTTAAATAAAAGCTTTTTTGGGTAACCCAACCAAACATTATATCTTTACTATTAACACTAAATCCTCCAAAAAACGTTTTAATTGAAATATCTTCAACGTCAGAAAGCTCTGTTAAAATTCGATTTGCAAATGTTGAGCACATAATTAATTTCCATCTAAACTTTATTGAGTAACTGAAGTAACTTAATAGTTAATCTAAATTATAGTTATTTTATATTCAAACTATTTCTAAATTAATACATAAATATGCGATCTGCATTCCATATATAAATATAAAATACATTATTACTTGATAAATTATATTTTTGTGAAATTAAATTAATTTTTGTAAAGAGTTTTAGCAAAGAAAGACAAAGCTAAATAGTTAGAAAAAAAGAAAATAGCTTTAACATTGTTATTCTGTCGTAATAATTATACAATCACGGGGTCATTAATTTTGGTACCTAAATTTTGCCTAATCGAATCAATATGATAAAAAACATCATTACTCTATTTTTTATATTTTATTCTTTTATCGCATCAGCCGATAAAGTGCCATTGATTGATTCGTTAATGCTTTGCAACTCTGATTTTTTTAAAGAAGTTTATAGCAATAAAAATGAACTAGAAAAATATACTAATATAAAAGTTTTTAATAAAAATCAAGCCAATATTGTTATTGAAAATCGCTCTGATATAACTAAAAACTACGTTTATTTCAAAACTCCTATGACTTATAAAAACCTAACAATCATTGGCTATTATGATAGTGCCATGGATCTTGGCAAAATGGGAAAATATTATTTCTGGGGATTTATAATCGATAATGATATTAATCAAATCAAAGATGCTTTGAATTTTGTAGATTGGAAAAATATGGAAGATAACCTACTGTATATCGCAAATCCAAAGATTCGTAATATTAATGACGATCTCCAGACTTGGCATAAAAATACCGGAACTGTTGTCGGTGTTAAAACCATTCCAGCTCCAGATACCACCGAAAAACTGCTATTACTCGAAAAAAGCCCAAATATGAACCTTCTTATTTGTTCGATTCAAGGTATTGTGACTTCTGAGCTACTCAAACAAGAACGACCTGACATTCAGTAATTTAAACTAAATCGCAGATTCATCCATTTCGCCAGTTCGAATACGAATGACTTGTTCAACGTTATAAACAAAAATTTTGCCATCACCAATTTTACCGGTTTGTGCTGTCTTCATAATAGTCTCAATACACATTTCTAAAATATCATCAGACACAATAAGTTCAATTTTCACCTTCGGCAGAAAATCAACCATATATTCCGCACCGCGATAAAGTTCAGTATGCCCCTTTTGACGACCAAAACCTTTAACTTCAGTAACTGTCATACCTGTAATACCTTGATCAGCAAGTGCCTCTCGAATATCATCTAATTTAAATGGTTTAATAATAGCTTCAATCTTTTTCATATTTAATTTACCTTTAATTCAAGATCACCAATTTTTAAATCCAAAAGCAGAAGTAATAGGATAACGGCGACCTTTGCCAAAGTTACGAGCTGTTATTTTCGGGCCGACCGCTGATTGGCGACGTTTATACTCATTTATATCAACCAATTTAATAACACGCCTTACAGTTGCTTCATCATAACCTTGCGCAATAAGTTGTTCAACGGAAAGATCAAGTTCGACATAACCTTTCAAAATTCCATCTAAAATATCATAAGGCGGTAAACTGTCTTCATCTTTTTGATCTGGAGCCAACTCTGCTGATGGAGGGCGAGTGATCACTCTTTCAGGAATAACATAAGAACGAGTATTCCGATATTTTGACAATGCAAAAACCATGGTTTTAGGCACATCTTTCAGAACATCAAACCCACCAGCCATATCGCCATAAAGAGTTGCATAACCTACCGACATTTCACTTTTATTACCCGTTGTCAGCACCAGCCTGCGCTGTTTATTTGATAGTGCCATTAAAACAACACCACGACAACGTGCTTGAAGATTTTCTTCAGTAGTATCTTTTGGCGTACCAACAAACATTGGACTTAACGATGCCATAAACGCATCAAACATTGGCTCAATCGAAATAATATCAAATTCAACCCCTAATATTTCAGCTTCTTCTTTGGCATCAGCAATACTAATATCGGCTGTATAACGAAATGGCATCATCACTGCCTGCACTTTATCTTTTCCTAGCGCATCAACTGCAATAGCAAGGGTTAAAGCTGAATCAATCCCTCCAGAAAGCCCTAATACTGCACCTTGAAAGCCATTTTTAGTAACATAATCGCGAGTTGCAAGTACCAATGCATCATAAACTGAAGCTAATTGATCATTTCCATTATTATCAATTATCGCCTGATGATTTACACCATATTCAAAAGAAGAAACTTGCTCTTCAAATGATTTTAGCTGACAAACAATTTCACCAAGCTCATTACAAACAAATGATCCGCCATCAAACACCAGCTCGTCTTGACCACCCACTTGATTAACATAAATGAAAGGTAAACCTGTTCGTTTAACATGCTGTTTAACTAACTCTCGACGATTTTTCTGCTTGTCGCAGTCATAAGGCGAAGCGTTAATAGCCACAACAAAATCAGCTTGAGCCTTATGGATATTATCAACTGGCTCAAATTGCCAAAGATCTTCACAAATTAGTAAACCAATCCTTTTACCTTTAAAATCAACTACGCAAGTTTGATTGTCAGCCGTAAAGTAACGCTTTTCATCAAATACATCATAATTAGGTAATCGCTGTTTATGATAGCGAGCTAACAATTCGCCATCATAAAAAAATGAAAGGGCATTATAAATATTTTGATCTTGCCAATGCGGATGTCCAACAATAACTGCACAGTACCGACTCGCTTGTTGAATCAACGATAATGCTTTTTGGCAACGAGCTTTAAAATCAGAACGAAAAATTAAATCTTCGGGTGGATAACCACACAAAGCAAGTTCTGGAAAAATAATAAGATCATCGGATGAGTGGCTATTTATCAATTCAATAATCTGCTGAACGTTCCCTTCAATGTCGCCCACACGCCAATTTTTTTGTGCTAAAACAATAGATAAAGACATATAAAATTTAATATCACAAATCGAAATTATCGACAAGTTTAAATGATTCTAAGTTGCACTGCCACTTTTTTATCGCTAACATGCAACAATAAATCCACTTTGACTTGTCTGGAAATTAATATGCAAAAAACATTAAATGTAGCGCTAGCTAAACGCAGTTATCCAATCACAATTGGTGAAAATCTACTAAGTGAATTTCAACATTTTAAACTCCAAGCAGGGCAACGCGTACTCATTGCTACCAATGAAACCATAGCCCCACTTTATTTACAAACACTAATTGATATGCTTGAAAAGCATGGTGTAAAAACCGATTCAGTTGTTGTTCCTGATGGTGAAAAATATAAGACCATGGAAACATGGAATAGCATTTTGACAACGTTACTGGCAAACAATCATACTCGCAGTAGTATACTTATAGCACTAGGTGGAGGTGTGATTGGTGACATTGCAGGATTTGCCGCCTCAGCTTATCAACGTGGAATTAAGTTTATTCAAGTGCCTACAACGCTACTATCACAGGTTGATTCCTCGGTAGGAGGTAAAACAGCGATTAATCACCCACTGGGTAAAAATATGATTGGCGCATTTTATCAACCACAGTCGGTAGTGATTGATCTCAGTTGTTTAAAAACATTACCACAAAGAGAGCTTTCGGCTGGACTTGCCGAAGTTATAAAATACGGCATTATTTTAGATGCTAAATTTTTTGATTGGCTTGAAGAACACATCAACGATTTACTAAACCTAGATGTTAATGCATTAAGCTACTGTATTTACCATTGCTGTGAACTCAAAGCACAAGTGGTTGCTGCTGACGAAACAGAACAAAACATGCGAGCAATCTTAAATCTTGGTCACACTTATGGGCATGCCATAGAAGCAGAACTAGGCTATGGAAATTGGCTACATGGCGAAGCTGTCAGTGTTGGTATGCTAATGGCTGCACAAACAGCCAAATTACTTGGTAAATTGGATCAAACTGATATTGAACGAATTAAGAACTTATTAATTCGCGCTAAACTACCTGTTAACAGACCAAAAAAAATGTCAATTGAATCTTATCTGCCACATATGTTACGAGACAAAAAAGTATTATCTGGGCAATTAAGGCTTGTTATACCAACTAAAATTGGCCATGCTGAAGTGATAGATGGTATTGATAAAGATATGGTAATTCAGTCTATACAATTAACTTAATCTATAATTGATAACCAATAGTTGCATCATTTACATATAGAAATTAAACGTCTGGTTAAAGGCGGAAAGTCCATTGAAGTTAAATTAAGGCGACAAGCTAAACGCTATAACAAAACCTATCTGGGAGGAAATACTACAATACCAAACGTTTACCTTTACTTAAAAACGAAGCCAAACAAAAGAGGCGAGAGTATTTATTTGTCGGTCAGTATTGATGATTTTTCACAAGAGCTTTATGCAGGCATTTACTCCCAATAAATCCCGATTTAACTAGCACTATTTATACAAACAATGTGTTAACCCTATATCCTTTATCATTGAATGTATTTATTCCAAGAATGGACATGAATATCAAGGCACAGGTGAAGAGCTATTTGTTAAAACGTGTAACAACCATCGTATCCATCAAAAATTCACGAAACTAGCCTGTCCACAAACGAATGGGAAAGCTCAAAAGAGTGATACGATCTTTAATGGAAATGTAGAATAATCAGAAAATATTTAGCCATTAAAAAGATAGAAAACACAATATTAAACGATTTATTAACTATTATAATACAATTAAACCCCATAAAGCGATTTCGAAAAAAACGCCTTATAAGTTTTTAGAGGATTATTTTAACCATAAAGTGTAAATAACCCTGTATTTTCCTACAAAAGCGTTGTTATTTTTATTTTCCAGCGTAATTATAATAATATTTTTATAAATTTTTATTGGAAAACCAATCCTATTCTAGTTTAAGAATAGTTTTTTGCGATTAAACTATTGTCAAAAACTTTCAGGAAAACCTACGTTTAAATCAAAAATCATGATGAAAAATGACAAGAAAATAGATAAATCCACAAAATAATAGTCAATAATAACGACAAAAATACCGCCGCCGAGCCATAATCCTTTGCTCGGCCAGATAAATCATGCCTTTCAGAGCCAATACGATCAACTACACACTCAATTGCACTATTTATTAACTCAGTAATCATCACCACTCCAATTGAACCAAGTAGCAAAATACGCTCATAAATAGAGAAATCAATTAGCATTACAACAATATAAGCCACAACTAATAGAATTAACTCTTGGCGAAATGCAGCTTCATGTTTGATCGCCGATTTTAAGCCTTTTAAAGAATATTTTGTTGCTTTAAGGATACGTAGTAAGCCTGTCGATTTTTTCATTACAATATTCCAAATTTAAAATTACCTTACGTAGCCATAGTTCATCAAGCGTTGATATCTTCTTTCTAGTAATACAGATAAATCCATACTTTCAAGTTCATCAAGATCACTAAGTAACTGTGTTTTGAGTGAATTAGATACAACAGCATAATCACGGTGGGCACCGCCCAGTGGCTCAGCTATAATCGAATCAATAAGATTCAATTTTAGTAATTTATCTGCAGTCATATTCATAGCTTCAGCTGCAACTGGTGCTTTATCAGCACTTTTCCATAAAATCGAAGCACAACCTTCTGGCGATATAACAGAGTAAGTACTATATTGAAGCATATTAACTTTATCGGCAACCCCAATAGCAAGAGCCCCCCCAGAGCCTCCCTCTCCAATTACTGTACAAATAGTAGGTACTTTAAGACGTGACATTTCTCTTAAATTACGAGCAATAGCTTCTGCTTGACCTCGCTCTTCGGCACCAATACCAGGATAAGCACCTGGAGTATCAATAAAAGTAATAATTGGTAATTTAAAACGCTCCGCTAATTGCATTAATCGTAAAGCTTTACGATACCCTTCTGGAGCGGGCATACCAAAGTTCCGATAAATTTTCTGTTTTGTTTCTCGACCTTTTTGATGCCCAATAACCACCACAGATCTTCCATCAATACGAGCTATTCCACCAACAATTGCTTTGTCGTCAGCATAAGCCCTATCACCAGCTAATTCATCAAAATCAGTAAAAATTTCTTTCAGATAATCCAATGTATAAGGACGATTTGGATGTCTTGCTAGTTGCGCAATTTCCCAAGGAGTTAAATTAGCAAATATTTTTTTTGTTAATTCACGACTTTTTTTATGTAATTGCTTAATCTCTTTATCTAAATTAATATCTAATTCAACTTGTTGCGAATCAATATTCTTTAAGGAATTAATTTTTGCTTCTAATTCCGCTATCGGCTTTTCAAATTCCAAAAAATTGTTCATAACGCTTGTAATTGCCTCTTAATTTATTTGGTATTTTAAAAAAATACACATCTAATACAGTATACTGGCTAATTCTTAAAATAAAATTAATCCAATTCTACTATGTAATACTCATTGAAGTCACCTAAATTTATATTATTAGACTTCAACTATTCAAAATGTTATACCACTTACATTTAATTAAAGTAACATTATTTAATAAATTTAATTAATCAACCAGACTACTATTAACAAGTTTATTTTCTTATTCAAACTCAAATTCAATACGATCAATACCAATAAGTGTCTTTAATTCAATAATCAGAGCGTCCTCTGGAATAACCCTCCATGTCGTACCGAATTGAATCCTAACAACCGAATCACTCCGGTGATAATATAAGCTAACAGGCACACTACCATGACGATAAGGTTCTAAAACTTGTTGTAAACGTTGCAATATTGCTTGATTTGCTTCGCTTTCTGTTAATGTAATGGACAGTCCTTTTACATATTTAGTACGGGCATCTTTTAGATCAACAATATCTCGCACTGACATTTTAAAACCACCATTAAAATCATCATTACTAACTTGGCCTGTAACAATTAAGATCTTATCTTTTACGAGTAAATGTCCAAAATTTTCCAAAGATTCTGCAAAAAGCATACCATCAATACGACCTGAACGATCATCTAAAGTAAACAAGCCAATTTTTTTACCTTTTTTAGTAATTCGAGTCCTAGCATCAGTAACAATACCAGCAAAAGTAACTGTTTTTCCCCAGCCTGTCGGAGATGCTTCACTAATTCGCAATCCACCAGTATAACGATTTAATTCTTTTAAATATTGCGTTACAGGATGCCCTGTTAAATAAAGCCCTAAAGCTTCACGTTCTCCATCAAGCAAAACTTGATCGGGTAATTCAGGTACCGCAGCATAAGCATGCTCAACTTGTTCAGGTTCTTCAGCTAAGACTCCAAACATATCTTCTTGACCAATATCTTGAGCTTTTGCATATTGATCCGCTGCCTGCATTGCATCATTAATACTATGCAAAATAGCTGCTCTGTGAGGGCCTAATTTATCAAATGCCCCTGCCATAGTAAGTTTTTCAAGTACACGGCGGTTGATCTTTTTCATATCTGTTCGAGCACAAAGTTCGAATATATTTTTAAAATATCCACCACTATTACGTGCTTCAACAATTGCCTCAATAGGACCTTCACCGACACCCTTTATAGCCCCAATCCCATAAACAATCTCACCTTTATCATTCACATGAAAGTGATAAAGACCACTATTAATATCTGGTGGATTAACCTTTAATCCCATCCGTAAGCATTCATCAACCAAACCGACAATTTTATCAGTATTATCCATATCGGCAGTCATAACTGCAGCCATAAATTCTGCTGGATAATGAGTTTTTAACCATAATGTTTGATAAGAAACAAGCGCATAAGCTGCTGAATGAGATTTATTAAAACCATAACCGGCAAATTTTTCCACTAAATCAAAAATGCGCATGGAAAGCTCACCATCGATACCTTGCTTTTCGGCACCTTCTTTAAAAACAGAGCGTTGCTTTGCCATTTCCTCAGGTTTTTTCTTCCCCATAGCTCGACGTAATAAATCCGCACCACCTAATGTATAACCCGACAAAGTCTGAGCAATTTGCATAACTTGTTCTTGGTACAAAATAATACCGTATGTTGGTTCTAAGATAGGTTTTAATGATTCATGTTGATATTTAATATCAGGATAGGATACTTCTTCTCTGCCATGTTTACGGTCAATAAAGTTGTCTACCATGCCTGATTGTAACGGACCGGGTCTAAATAAAGCAACTAAAGCGATCATATCCTCAAAACAGTCAGGTTTTAATCGCCTTATTAAGTCTTTCATACCTCGAGATTCAAGTTGGAACACAGCTGTTGTTTCGGCTTTCAATAACAAATCAAATGACGCCTGATCATCGAGAGGAATTCGAGTAATATCGATAGGTTTATTTCCTTCTCTTAACTGACGTTCATTAATCATTTTGATTGCCCAATCAATAATGGTTAATGTCCTTAGTCCTAAAAAGTCAAATTTAACAAGGCCTGCATATTCAACATCATTTTTATCAAACTGGGTTACTGGGTGATTTCCTTCTGGATCACAATAAATTGGCGAAAAATCTGTAATCTTAGTTGGTGAAATTACAACGCCCCCAGCATGCTTACCTGCATTTCTAGTTACACCTTCTAATTGACGTGCGATATCAATTAATGATTTAATTTCTTCATTATTATCGTATAACTCCTGAAGTTGAGGCTCAACTTCAAAAGCTTTAACCAATGTCATTCCCGGATCTAAGGGAATTAATTTGGAAATCCGATCAACAAAGCCATAAGGATGTCCAAGTACTCGGCCAACATCCCTGATTACTGCTTTAGCCGCCATAGTTCCAAAAGTAATAATCTGAGAGACTGCATCACGACCATACATATCAGCAACATGATCAATTACTAGATCTCGCTTTTCCATACAAAAGTCGACATCAAAATCAGGCATTGAAACACGTTCAGGATTCAAAAATCGTTCAAAAAGTAAGTCAAACGCCAATGGGTCTAAATCGGTAATTTTTAAAGCATACGCAACTAGTGAACCCGCACCTGAACCACGCCCAGGTCCCACGGGAATATCATTATCTTTCGACCATTGAATAAATTCCATAACAATTAGAAAGTATCCAGGAAAACCCATCTGATTAATAACCGTTAATTCTGTTTCTAAACGCTCATCATATTCAGGTCTTCTTTGTTTTCTAACTTCTGGATCGGGAAATAAAAACTCAAGTCTTTCTTCTAAACCTTCACGCGATTTATGCACCAAAAAATCTTCGGTCGACATATCACCAGTAGGAAATTTAGGTAAAAAATATTCACCTAACCGGATGGTTACATTACAGCGCTTTGCTATTTCAACACTATTTTCAAGCGCTTCTGGTATATCAGAGAATAGTTCACACATTTCCTGTTCAGATCGTAAATATTGCTCTGCTGAGTAATTTTTAGGTCGGGAAGGATCTTCAAGTGTATTCCCATCATGAATAGCAACACGAATTTCATGAGCCTCAAAATCTGAAGCTTTTAAAAAACGAACATCATTAGAAGCAACCACGGGTAATTGATACTGTTCAGCCAATCTTACTGCACTATGAATAAATAGCTCTTCATTGATTCGTTTAGTCCGTACTAGCTCAAAATAAAAATGCTCATTAAAATTTTCAAGGTAAAAATTAATAGCATGCTCAATAATAGTTTGATTATTGCGAACGATACCGATACCAATATCACTTTCTCGTCCAGCTAATACAATTAACCCTTCTCGATGCTCAATTAACCACTCATTATCAACAACAGGCAAATCTCCAATGTATCCTCGCTGATAAGCTTTAGAAATCAATAAAGTAAGATTTTGATATCCCTGATTATTAGCTGCTAACAGAGTTAGATGATAAATATCATCAGGCAATTGAGAACTTCTAATAGCGAGATCTGCACCAATGATAGGTTTAATACCTTTTGACATTGCTGAGCCGTAAAACTTAACCAGTCCACAAAGATTAGTAAAATCAGTGATCGCAAATGCAGGCATCTGCAACTTGCTCATTTCATTTACTAATGCACCTACCTTAGCAATTCCATCAATCATAGAGAAATCACTATGTAAATGAAGATGAATAAATTTTGGTTCTGCCATAATTACCAGAAATGAAGGATAAAATTAGCTTTGAATTATAACACAAGCAAGAAGAATATTCTTATTCTCTTTACCTACATGAACTTACAACAAAATGTAAAAGAAATAAAAATTCTTGATGTAAAAAACCAACCAGAGTACATTTAAAGTTAGCACAATTAATCTAAAAAAGTGCAAAACTATTTACGACGTAGTCCCTCTGTAGTTGCTACTTTTATAACGATTTTCATCAACTCTTCATCACTGGTATTAGCTAAGCCAAATTCAGCCAGCATGGTTGATAAACCGACAGATTCGCAGAAATTATATACAGTTTCAATCATATCTGAATTACTATCGATTAACATTACCAATGTACCTATCGCTACTGTTTCTCCAGCCAATAATCATGCGTTGTTTCTGATACAGTAAAGCCATTATGAATGGCATGAGCAACAGGCATCCGCCACATTTAAAGCTTCTAAAATATAAGAATAAAATTTGAACATACACTAAACATATCGTCTTCAATCAAGGAGAAAATATATTTGTTGATATAAATATAAAACAAGCTTTAACATTCAATTTACCAAATAGAATGTTAGAAAAATGAGGAATACGCTACATTTTTACTTAATAAAAATGGACTATTATTGACAACACATTAACAAGAGATGAATAAATTCCCACCATTTTTAGTGATGGGAAAATAATTAAAATTATATTTTTTTAAATAGGACCGAACCATTGGTTCCGCCAAAACCAAAAGAGTTACAAAGTGCATATTCTAAATTTTTAACCTGACGCGCTGTATGAGGAACATAATCAAGATCACATCCCTCATCAGGATTATCAAGATTAATTGTCGGCGGAACAGCTTGATCACGTAATGCTAGGACAGTGAAAATTGACTCAACTGCACCAGCTGCACCCAATAAATGCCCTATCATAGATTTAGTTGAACTCACCATCACTTTGCTAGCATTTTCTTTAAAAATACTTTTTACCGCTTGGGTTTCAGCCTTATCACCAGCGGGGGTCGATGTACCATGAGCATTAATATAACCAACCTGATCTGGAGCAATACCTGCATCACGAAGTGCACATTTCATTGCTAAGGCCGCACCACTACCATCGGCTGGTGGTGAAGTCATATGATAAGCATCACCACTCATACCAAATCCAACTAGTTCAGCGTAAATCTTAGCTCCGCGTTTTTTGGCATGTTCATATTCTTCTAAGAACATGATTCCTGCACCATCACCCAACACAAAACCATCACGGTCTTTATCCCAAGGACGGCTTGCTGCTTTAGGATTGTCGTTATTAGTTGATAAAGCACGGGCTGCACCAAAACCACCGATACCCAATGGGGTACTCGCTTTTTCGCCACCACCCGCTAACATCGCATCTGCATCACCATAAGCAATCATGCGTGCAGCATGACCAATATTATGAACACCTGAAGAACAAGCTGTTGCAATAGTAATACTCGGTCCTTTTAATCCATAAATAATAGATAAGTGACCTGCAATCATATTAACAATTGTTGATGGTACAAAAAACGGGCTAATTTTGCGTGGTCCACCATTTACTAATGCACTGTGGTTTTCTTCAATCAACCCAAGCCCACCAATACCAGAACCTATAGCACAACCGATTCGTTCTGCGTTTTCATTCGTGATTTCAATGCCTGCATCTTGCATTGCCTGCATACCTGCAGCAATGCCATATTGGATAAAATAATCCATTTTACGTGCATCTTTGCGTGAAATATTATAATCTTCGCCATTAAAGTTTTTAACCATCGCTGCGAAGCGCGTTGCGAAAGGGGCTGTATCAAAGTGCTCTATGAGTTCAACACCACTTTGCCCAGCTAATAAAGCTTGCCAAGTGGATTCAACTGTATTACCTACAGGAGATATCATGCCCATTCCAGTAACAACAACTCTGCGTTTAGACACATTGCCCTCCAGGAAAGGATTGAAATGAAATTTGAATCATTGAAAAATTTTATTTTGAGTTTTCTAAAGATTTATACCGACTTGTTTTTAATTTAATAATTAAAGATATAAATACAAACTAGGCGATCATTTGACCGCCTATCATAAAAACTCTACTAACCTTATTGATTTGCAGTAATATAATCAATTGCAGATTGAACAGTTGTAATTTTTTCAGCTTCTTCGTCAGGAATTTCAGTATCAAATTCTTCCTCTAAAGCCATAACTAATTCAACTGTATCAAGAGAGTCAGCGCCAAGATCTTCAATGAAAGAAGATTCGTTTTTAACTTCTTCCTCTTTTACACCAAGTTGCTCAACAATAATTTTCTTAACTCGCTCTTCAATAGTGCTCATACTCTTTTTTTTCCTATAAAAATCGCCGAAAGTGGCGGTGAATGTAAGTTTATAAAATGTTGAAAAAGATGCCAATCATTTTCCAACCCAATTGCTTAGTTTTTGTTCAAAACGTTAAAATAATGGCTCATTTTACACTATTCTAACCAATTACACCATATACATGCCACCATTGACATGTAAAGTTTCACCAGTAATATAAGATGCTTCATCTGATACTAAAAATGCTACTGCATTAGCTATTTCTGTTGGTTCACCTAATCGTCCAGCAGGAACTTGTGCTAATGTTAAAGATTTTTGTTCATCGGTTAATGCATTGGTCATATCAGTTGCGATAAAACCAGGTGCAACCACGTTAACAGTAATACCTCGTGATGCAACTTCACGTGCTAATGATTTACTAAAACCAATTAATCCAGCTTTAGCTGCAGCATAGTTAGCTTGGCCGGCATTTCCCATTGTGCCTACTACTGAGCCAATGGTTACAATTCTTCCATAGCGTTTTTTCATCATTGTGCGCAATAATGCTTTAGATAAGCGAAAAACAGATGTTAAATTTGTATCCAAAATATCTTGCCATTCGTCTTCTTTCATTCGCATTAATAAATTGTCACGAGTAATACCTGCGTTATTAACCAAAATATCAATATCACCAAATTCAGCCTTAATTGCACCAATAACTGACTCAATTGATGTTTGATCTGTCACATTTAAAGCAAGACCTTTACCATTTGCTCCTAAGTAATGGCTAATAGCTTCAGCACCTTTTTCTGTTGTTGCCGTACCAATAACAGTTGCGCCACAAGCAACTAATTTTTCTGCAATTGCTTTACCAATTCCACGACTTGCTCCCGTAACTAAAGCAATTTTTCCTGATAGGTTCATAACCACCTCTTTTACCATTTTACTTTGTGTTTTCTAATGCCGTTTCTAATGATACTTTATCATTAACCACAAGACCAGAAAGTGTATCAACAATACGTTTAGTTAATCCCGTTAACACTTTCCCAGGGCCCATTTCGATTAAAAGTTTTACATCTTGTTTTGCCATATATTCAACAGTTTCAGTCCAACGTACAGGGCTGTAAAGCTGAGCAATTAATGCAGTTTTAATTTTTTCTGCAGATGTTTCAACTTTAACGTCGACATTATTGATAACAGCAAACTTTGGTGTATTAAATTCAATATCATTTAATGTAGTCGCTAATTTGTCAGCTGCTGGCTTCATTAACGCACAATGTGATGGTACGCTAACAGAAAGCGGTAATGCACGCTTAGCACCCGCATCTTTACATAGTGAGCCTGCACGTTCAACAGCTTCCTTATTACCAGCAATAACTACTTGACCAGGTGAATTAAAATTCACTGGCGCAACAATCTGCCCTTGAGCCGCTTGTTCACATGCTTTGCTAATTGATTCGTTATCTAATCCAATAATAGCGTACATTGCACCTGTGCCGCTTGGCACGGCTTCTTGCATTAATTTTCCGCGTAATTCGACTAATTTAATCGCATCTTTAAACTCAATCACGCCTGCACAAACTAAAGCAGAATATTCGCCTAAACTATGACCAGCCATAAAATCAGGTTGAGTACCATTAACACTTTGCCAGACTCTAAATATTGCAACAGATGAAGCAAGTAGTGCTGGTTGTGTCTGCCATGTTTTATTTAGTTCTTCAACTGGGCCTTTTTGTACTAAATCCCACAAATCATAACCTAACACATCAGAAGCTTCATCAAATGTTGATTTGACAATCGGAAAATTATCAGCAAGATCTTTTAACATACCGACAGCTTGAGAGCCTTGTCCTGGAAATACCATTGCAAATTTGGTCATTCTTAAATCCTTGATCATTAAAAATACTTCATAAACTAAAATCTAACTAGTGCAGATCCCCAAACAAATCCGCCACCAAAGGCTTCTAATAAAATTAGATGACCTCGTTGAATTCGTCCATCTCTTACACCAGTATCTAAAGCACAAGGCACAGAAGCAGCAGAAGTATTGCCCTGCTTATCTAATGTGACAATAACTTTATTCATATCCATATCTAAGCGTTTTGCGGTTGCAGAAATAATTCTTAAATTAGCTTGATGCGGAACTAACCAATCTAAATCTGCTTTATTGAGCGTGTTTTCAGTTAAAAGCTCGTCAACCAAATTTGATAGCTCTTTAACTGCCACTTTAAACACTTCATTGCCATGCATTGTCATATAAACAGGATCATTCATATTACGGCGATCAACATATGGATATTTTAATAAATCACCATAACGACCATCAGCATGGAGATGCGAAGCAATAATACCAGGTTCTTCTGATGCACCGACAACAACCGCTCCTGCACCATCCCCAAAAATGATAATGGTGCCTCGATCATTTGGATCAACACCACGGGTTAACATGTCAGAACCAACAACTAAAGCATTTTTAATTGCACCACTTTTAACATATTTGTCAGCAATATCAAGCGCATAAATAAACCCAGAACAAGCAGCTGACACGTCAAAAGCAACGACATCACCAATACCTAATTTAGCTTGTAATTCTGTTGCAGAACTTGGAAATGCATTGCCCGAAGTTGCTGTTGCAACAATAATCATACCTATTTCTTCTTTATCGATATTGGCCATTTCAATTGCATTTATAGCAGCTTCATAAGCCATGCTCGTTACTGTTTCATCTGGCTCTGCGATACGTCTTTCTTTAATACCAGTACGCGTTGTGATCCATTCATCACTGGTATCAACCATTTTTTCAAGATCTGCATTAGTTCTTATCTGTTTTGGAAGATAACTCCCAGTTCCTAATATCTTTGTATACATCTAATTATTCGCTCTTGGGTAGTGCGGAAGAAAGGCTCGTTGCAATCTTCTCAGGTATATTTGTTTGTATAGCCAAAATAGCTTGTTCTATTGCTGCATAAAATGATTTTTGATTGGCACTACCGTGACTTTTAATCACAATACTTCGAAGTCCAAGCAAGCAAGCGCCATTATATCGTCCGGGATCTAAATAACCAAAATTTTTTGCAATTTTCCTTTGTAGCCATTTACTCAATAATTTCAATAATAGTGAATGATGACCTAACGATAATTTAAAAGAAGACATAAAAATTTTTATTAAACCTTCTACTGTTTTTAACGTTACATTACCCACAAAACCATCACAAACAAGTACATCGGTTTTACCCGTTAAAAGTTCGTTACCTTCTAAATAACCGATATAATTAATTTTGTTATTTGATTTCAAAATAGCAGAAGCCGCACGAATTTTATCCAAACCTTTAATATCTTCTTCACCAATATTAAGTAATGCAACACGAGGATATTCAATATTAAGCACTGTTTTAGCTAAAATTTCACCCATTATCGCAAACTGAACTAACATATCACTATCACACTCAGCATTAGCTCCTAAATCCAATACTACTGTATTTTGATTGTTTAATGCTGGAACTATAGCGACGAGTGCAGGACGATCTATACCCGTCAATGAATGCAAAAGTAGTTTTGACAGCCCCATTAACGCACCAGTATTACCGGCACTTACACATGCTTGAGCTTTATTATCTTTAACTAGTTCAAGCGCAATTCTCATAGAAGATCCTTGACTATGACGAATTGCATAAGAAGGTTTCATATCATTAGCTATTACTGATGTCGATTCTATCAACATTAATCGACCTTCTTGTTGGTATTGAGTAATTAACTTTGCTTTTTCTTTAGGCAAAAAAAGATTGATTTCTGTTAGACACCCTACCAGAAAAATTGAAAGAGTTGGATAATTATTTAGTGCTTGTATTGCAGCAGGAACAACAATACGAGGACCGAAGTCCCCGCTCATAGCATCTAACGCAATGGTTAGATTATCCAAAATGTCACCTGAGGATTTCTAATTACTAAATAATTATTTAGAAATCACTTTACGACCACGATAATAACCATCAGCGGTTACGTGATGACGCAAATGTGTTTTACCTGATTCATCAACTGAGATATTAGCAACAGTTAATGCATCATGAGAACGACGCATACCACGTTTTGCACGAGTTTTACGATTCTGTTGAACAGCCATGGATTTACCCCTTATTCTTTAAACTAACTAAAATTGCAAATGGATTTGTTTTTTCATTCTCAGTAGGAATTTCACCAAATACCATATCTGCCTCTGACACTTCGCAGTGTTTACTATCATGTACCGGCGCAATTGGTAACGAGAGAATAATTTCGTCCTCAAGTAACGCTAATATATCTACTTCACCAAACTCGTTCATCAAAACGGGTTCATAATGTTCCGGTAGCGTCTCTGCTTGAGCATCGCTCTTAACAGGACTAAATTTATTCGTCACATGAACTTCAGTGACAAAAGGTTTAAAACAACGTTGACAAGTTTGTTCTAACGTTAATTTTGCATCAATATTGATAATGCAGAGTTTTTGTTCATCATAATAAAAAGACAAACTACACTCAATATCACTTTTTGGGCTATCAACCCTATTTACCGCTTGAAGTGGATAATATCCAATATAATCAAGTCGTTTTTGTGCCGATTTAATCGGATCAATAGTAAATGGTAATTTATTTTGCATAAGATATGCATACTACCTTAAAAAAATTTTTTTAGTGTAGTTAAAAACTACACAATGCCATAAGGCGCGCATATTACCTTTAAATCAAGGTTTCGTCAATGGGATCACACAATATAATTTGTTTTAGTTGTTGATTATTACTTTAATATTCATTTTGTTAATGATTATTTTTTTCTTGCAAAGTTTTTTCAGAAAACACCCATATTTCAGTATAAAAGTTGTCATTTTGGTCTTTTCATTTATTATGATAATCGACACAAACTATCTTTCATAATCGCTCGAAAATCATCAAAAGTTCTGCTATCTAATAAACGTTTGGTAGACTTTTCTTTGACAAAGTTTACAAACAAATTATATATTCGCATAGCATCTTCATATTCATCTTTGCTAATTGCTAATAAAAAAATAACATGCGCAACTTCATTTTTATCCCAAACAATACCTTGTGGTGCTAAAATAGTCGTAACTACAGTTTTTTTTGCCAACAATCCAACTGAATGAGGAATAGCAATATTTTCACCTAATAATGTAGAGACTATTTCTTCCCGCTCAACAAGTGATGGATAAAAATCACCACCAACATATCCTGATTGTTCAAGCCTTACACAAATACTTTTAAAAATTTCTTTTTGTGTCATTGGCTTATCAATAATAATAAAGAACTTTTCATCAAAAAAACGTTCAATAATATAAGGCATTTTTCGGTCAACCATTGCCAATCGCCCTAATTGTTCAAGCTGATAAGCTGTCGGAAATGGTGCTATTTTGACAATTTGTTTGTCTTTTTCGGTTAAGCGAACAGTTGATACAACAAAATCCTCTTCTATTTGTGTTAATTGCTCATACTCTCGATAGGAAAGTGTACGATTAATTTGGATATGCGGAAAATCTCTCTTAATTTTTGATTCAACCATACGCAAAGTTGAGTTACTGAGCTCACTAACTAATAGAATTTGTGCAAATCTTTCATGCCCTGCACTATAATTTCGCTCCAATGCTACACCAATATGTAAGGCTAAATAACTTATTTCATCCTCTGTCATTTTTGATTCAGTGTATTTTTCTGTATTAGTTAACGCAGAAAGCGTAATATCATAAGCAAATGGATAATATTGTTTAATTTCATGCAATAAAGGATTGGTTGTTCTTATTTGATATTTTATCCTAGATAACATTGATGACGTATGAATCAGCATATCTTGGCGTAATTTAGTATCATCCCATAAATTATAGTGATATGTATCATTAATATAAGATAATATATGCTCAACTAACGCCAAACTTTTTGCTTGATTTGGGGATTCTGTTATTATTCGAGAAATAATTTGTACACACAGATAATTAAATTCCGCATCACAAAGTACACTGCCTAAAAAATATGAAAACTCTTCTGAAATTTCACGTGCAGCACTAATAACTGTTGTATTAATTTGATCAACTTGATATTCAAGCAGCTCATAACCTTGAGTAATACGAGTAATAGATACAGCGCAACTGTAAAGCAAATATCCCTGTCCTTCAGCATTTAACTTTAGTTCAAAACGTTCAAGTTGGTTTTGTAAAATCTTTTCAAGATAATCTAAATCAATATCATTTAATATTGTCTGACGAAGCCTGTTTACGTTTATAGTATCTTCTGCCATATGACGTTGCCACAATATATCAGTTAAACATGCTCGAATTGATGACTCCTCTCCAACTAAGTACATCCCATAATAAGGACGATTTTCAAGAGATAAATTGTACTTATCTAAATATTGTTTAACCTCGATAACATCATTTTGTAAAGTACTGCGACTTAAAAACCACTCATCAGCTATATCATCCAATTTCACAGAAATGGACTGTGTTAAAAAAGCAATCAATAAAGCCGAAACCCTTTCTTTACTAGTTCTTGGTACTTGCTCAATTGCTTGAGTAATAGGCAATTGAGCATAACTGACTGGATCGGTTACTACAAGTTGATATCCTACATTTTTAGTATAATCAACTTGAGCACCATAACTACGTAAAACATCGTTAAGTGCTGAAACATCAGTACGAATTGTGCGAGTAGATACTGAAAAGCGATTAGCTAACTCTTGCTGAGGTAGTGTCTCTTTTTTTATAGTATCAAATAAATACGCTAATCGCTGATAAGAGAAAAGCACTTTAGATGACATCATTTATCCTACTAGTTTTTGTGTGATAGCTAAAAGTTGTTTGACATCATTGGTTCGCGTTGCACCAGTCGCTTTGTCAATAATAGAACTATAGATGTGTGGAATAATTTTTTTTACACCTGCATCTAAGGCAATTTTTAAAATTGCTTCATAATTATCTAAATCAATTCCACCTGTCGGCTCAAGATAGAAATCGTACTCAGCACAACACTTAGCCACATACTCAAATTCATCTTTATGTTTTAGACCTCCCATAGGAAAATATTTTATTGAACTGCCGCCCATATCTTTCAGTAAAGCGATAGCTGTTTCCACTGGAATAACTCCTGCTGGCGAATTTGAGCTTAAAGGTCCAGTTGCAATATTAACTAAACCAACTTTACCTGTCGGCGAAACTAAACCATTAATGATTGTTTGTTTTTGTCCTAACAATGCTCGGCTAGTCGCAACACCCGTGAAAACTTGGTTAATATGCTGTGGTTGAAGTACCGCTGAAATTTCAGACACCATAGTTGACTGATTTGGATCACCTGCACCAAGCCCCACAGAAATAGCATTATCGATAGCTGCAGCGTATTTTTGCATATCCTCAATCGCCGATTCATTATCTGAATAGTTTTTAGATAAGATACCAACAACTACATGACTTTGTGCCGCTTCATAAATCTCTTTTGCATTATCGATTGAATTTGCTAAAACATTTAAACAAACACGATCATTATAATAATTTGGAGTCAGTTGCATTATTTTGCTCCTTGAATAATATTTTTGATTTTGTTGTAAATAATATCGAGTTGGGCTGATGTTACACTACGCACATCGGCATCAACTTTACCTTCATTGGCTTTATATTCTCTGAAATACACTGCTATTTCGCCTTTTTTCATCAGGTCAACTATCTCAATTGCAGATTTACCTATTACACTTGCATCAAACGTTATTTCTGCACGCGCAATATCACGTCCTGCGCCATCCCAAACGACTCTGGCTGATACTCCATCAAGTGTATTTAGGCTTTCAATAAATGGCGTCATTTTAGTCACCATTTGCTGTCCTGTTTCAGTCTTTTTATCAGTAATATAAAGTTCAATAGCTTTTGTTAATCCTAAAATACCTTCTTTTCCTACTTTCATTGGTCGGCCAATACCTTGTGATTGTAGTTTTAACCATTCCACCGCCTGATGACGACCAATAACCAAACCACTAGTTGGCCCTTCGATTGCTTTAGCACCACTATAAACAACCAAATCTGCGCCTTGCTGATAATAAGTTTGTAAATCTTCTTCTGCCGCTGCATCAACAATTAATGGGACATTATGTTTTTTTGCAATTGCTGCTGTTTGTGCAACCGACAACATACTTTTTTGTACACAATGATGTGACTTAATATATAAAATTGCGGCAGTATCTGGATTAATTAGTGATTCAATATGCTCAGGCTTACACTCGTTGGCATAACCAGCTTCAACAATAATCCCTCCACCTAAAGAAACCATTGTGCCAATTGGTGCACCAAAATTAACATTATGACCTTTAGGAACAATGATTTCACGGGGGACATATTTGTCAGATGAATGTAAATTAAATAATAAATCGCGATCATCCTTAATAATTAATCCAGCAACAGCTTGGGCAATACCAGCAGAAGCACATGATACTACCACCGAATTTTCAACATTAAGCAATTTAGCAATATATTGGCCTGTTTTATCAACCAAATCTTTAATTTCAAAATATTCATTTAGCCCATGGGATACAGTATCGACCACTTCAGGCCTTGGCGTTGAAACACCTAAAATTGTCATTCGTCCTGATGCATTAATTACCTTTTTTAGGTTATATTTACTGTAAACATCTTTTTCAGTTTGAGATTCTGAGCTCATTTTTACTACCTTCTTCTGTTATTTCAATTCGTATCAAATGGTTTTTCTCATCAGCAACAATAGAGGCTAGAGGAACAAATTGCTCATCACTTTGTCTAACTTCACCTTCTGAATCTAATAATGAAACTGTTTGCTGTCTAATATCAAAAATAGTCAAATCTGCATCATAACCAACCGATAAAACACCTTTATTTTTAAGTTGCAAAACTTGTGCCACATTTTTCGTCACACTATCAATGATTCTTTTTCGACTATAACCAAGACAGATAAACTTTGTCATCACATTAGCCAGGCTAAAAACTGGTCCCTGTAAACGATTTTTAGAATAAATATCAGAGCTAATAGTATTAGGATAAATATCTAAGCATTTAGCTCGTTCTGCTACTGAAAAACTAAAACTTTCACCACCATGACCGACATCCAATATCACACCACGTTCAATTGCTCGTTTAATTGAACCACGCAGTTTATTTTGTTTATCAAAGATTTGATTGGGTTTACCATTAAAACAATGTGTAATAATGTCACCTTTTGTTAACAAATCAGCAATTTCATCAAGCTCTGGAGGATTATTGCCAACATGGATCATTAAAGGTAAACCACTCTTTCTTTGCATTTCTTTAGCTTTAATTAAGGGTAAAATGCCATTTTCACCTACTACACTACGGCTCATTCGCACTTTGATCCCAATAATAAAATCGGGATACTTAGCTAATGCCTCATCAAATAAGGGTACATCAATATCTTGTATATCGGCGAGTTCACTTTGCCTTAATAACCCGATTTTAGAAATATTTAAAAAAGAGTAAACATGTGTACTTGCTTGCTGAGCTAATTGATAAAACTCATCTACATCGATAGCTCCAATGCTACCAGCATCAACAACCGCAGTAACACCAGCTTTAACGCCGATCAAATCAGGCTCATCATGATAAATAGGTGAATGAGCAAAACAATGGGTGTGTGAATCAATCCATCCGGCACTGATATAGTGCTTATTTTGTAGATCTAAGACACGCTCAGATTGGTCTGTAATAGAACTAGCAATCGCAACAATCTTTCCATGATGAATAGCAATATCTGTTACTGATTCATCAATTTGTTTGGCATTTTTTATAATTAAATCATACATAATTTATTCCGAATCCCCTCTTTGCAATTTAATAAATTACAGAGGGGAATAACTAATATTATAAAATTGGAAATATACCACCAAAAATCATAGCACCTAAAATAGCTCCACCTGTGATTGGTTTTTTCCATACATAAAAAAGTAGCGCCCCCAATAATGAACCGGTACCAATAGGAATTGAAGCAACCATCGCAGATAAAATAATCATAGGACCAAGAAATCGTCCTGATGCATTACCTGCCCCCATCATGACATCAGCACCAAAAGTCGAACCACCACCACTATTGACAGTGAATTTACGGATAATAATAATAATTAAGCCTATAAGCACACCTAATATCAATCCAGTTGCTAACGCTGCAAAAAAATTTTCAATAGGTAAAGTATAGCCGCCAGCTAGCAGTAACGCAGGTACACCAAGCCCAATACCTGTTTGCAATGCACCACCGATATCTAAAATGCCGACCAAGGAACCCTCAATAACACGAGCAAATAAAAAACTAGCACCAAAAGCCGCAACAGCGCCATAATCGCCAGTGGTCATTCCTGATTTGAGCATAGCAACAAATGCAATTTCATTAAATGCACCAATACCGTACACATAGAATGTATGCGTTCCAGCAAAAATACCGGCAGATAATAGCCCACAAATAATAGGGAAAGACCAATCGGCATACCAAAAACTTTTATTGACCATTGTTTGTGTATTCATAATGTGTCCCTATATTATTTAAACCAATAAGATAAACCATCTCTAAACGAGTTAATCATCTTCAAATCAAAACCACGGAAATATCCACTCATAACAAATAAAATAATGACAGCAACTAACATAATTTTCATCACACGGTTCCAGCCACTATCATCTACACCTTTGCCAATCAATATACCCAACACCAACCCTGGTACTGCATTGCCCATAATTAACTGTGCAAGCCCACCAAATAACGTTCCCCAAAATCCACTACGACGCCCTGCATCTAGAGCGGCTAACCAGAAAATAACAGGCATAACCGTTGCAACTAACAAGTTAGCGGCAGGAACAAGAACCTTCGTTGCAGTAATTTTTAGCGAATCAGGAATAACTGAAGTGGTTGTATTTAAAAATAACACCACAATCATCCCAATAAATGCACAAGCAAATGCCATTTTTTTAGGATCATGTAAGGTTTCTGCAAGATTACGATTTTTTATCATCAATAAAGCTCCACCCCAGTTAGGGATGATGCGATGATCAACGTCTTGAGTAAAAGAACCAGCAGCAACCGATGAAGCCCACGCATTAAAAAAAAACCCTAAACCAAATGAAAAGTGCGCTGCAGGATCACCTTCACAAGAATTAAGTTCACCTAATGTCCGAAACGCACCCATCCCTTGATAAGTTGGCGCATGAAACATTCGAGCAGCTCCCGCACCGACCCCAAAACCACAAAGTCCGCCGATAATAATAGACTTGAATGCAATAATTAAAATTTCCATAACTTCCCTTTTACGTTATGTTATTTTGAAGTAAATTTAATATCATTTAAATCAATAAAAATTACGTTAACAGATACATCAAGCGTGATTTCATAAAATGTCTTTTTCCTTGGCAAAAAGATAAACAAAAAACGTTCTGTTGTTATCTTTTCTATTGCTGATACAACTTGAATATCAATTGGTTCTATTCGCAACATAATATTATTAATGTTTTTGAGTACTTCTTTCTGAACCTGACTTAAAGCTATAGCAAAAGCTCGCTGCTTAGAATCACCATGACCTTTTACTCTAACAAGTTTCTGTTCTGTTTTTTTCATTCTTATTTACCGTTTATGAACGTGGATATTTTTTTAGAAATGCTTTTGCTACACGTTGTCCTAATTCTTCCGTGTCCATGAAACCAAAACCAAGAACTTTACAGCCGTCATTAATAGCTGTTTCACCTTCCTCAATTGATCGCATACCATGGCGTTGTGAATAGCCATATTTATTTTGTGCAGTAATAGCACCAGCTCCACCACTACCACAAAATGAAAGGCCCAAATCGGCATTTTCTTTATTCATTACATCACCTAATTTCATATCTGCTGCCATACCTGGAATGACGATTGCACGACAACCTTCTACTGAGTTAATTCCCTCCGCAATTTTTTGCCCTTTTCCCATTCTATCGCCGATAACAATGACTACTTCTGCCATAATATTTCTCCTATTAATTATTGTTTTTTACTTGTCTAGTAATCGTTTAATTTGCTTTAGCTACTTCATAATGAACTGCCAATAAATATGCTTCTTCTATCGGTAAATTATCAAATAAGTTTATTGTTTTTCTTGCCAGTTCTAAAGATTCTTCTGAAAGTTCATCAAATAACCCAGGGTCGACTTCAGGTAATGTTTCTAATGTTTTGGCCCTTTCAACCATAGCTTTTACATGTGAAAATAACATCGCTTTTTGAACATCATTTTGTATGATTTGATGCTGTACTAACCAACTATTGATGATCGTAATGGTTTGTTCAATAACTAACTCTGGTTCTAAATTATCCTCGATCATTCGAAATTTTATTGGGTTCATAGCTAATACATATCTCTTATTGTTTTTTGAATTGGATAGAATAAGCGTAAATCAATCAAGGCTTAATGTGGATAGAGAATTTTTCCGTCTGCAAGAGGAAATTTATTATAAAGTTTGCTAAATACAGCAATAAGCAAGAATTGTTACTCTTGATACAACTATTTATTGATTAAATCTATGTTCAATTTTGTGATTTAGATCATAAAACCCGACCTTCACAAATACATTTAAAAATACAATTTCTATAATTTGATTAATTAGATAATACTGTCATTTATACATTGAGGATAATATTCAAACATTGTAAAAAATAGGTAAAAATTAAAAAATTAGTTTATTTTTCCAAAAATGCTCAGGTTTGCTATTGATTTTATTTGATTTTTTAATGTTTAAAAAATTAATCTTTTTATACTTAGCTATTTATATTATGAAGACTATGAGCAAATTGTGCAAAATTAACTTAAGCTTTAAAATCCACTTTAGACATCCACTCTGTAGAAAACAGCGCATAGCTTTCTTCTATTTTCTCTTGTGAAAGGTAAAGACGATTCATTACAACATACATGCCTATACTTTTTATATTTATGACTTTTAGTCATCATATAAAAAAATAGCACGCTATGCGTGCTATTTATGAATCAAATCTATAATGAGACTATTGATTTTCTTCAGCTGAATTTAGTAACTCAGCTAAATTAGCTGTAGCTTCTTCAGCTGAAATTGTTGTTTGAATCTCATCAGTCGATGGCATTGCTCGTTTACGTAAACGTTCCTTATGGTAAGCATAACCTGTACCAGCTGGAATTAATCGACCAACAATTACGTTTTCTTTTAAGCCACGTAATTCGTCATTTTTACCAGCTACCGCTGCCTCTGTTAAGACGCGAGTCGTTTCTTGGAACGAAGCTGCAGAAATAAACGATTCAGTCGTTAATGATGCTTTGGTAATACCAAGTAGATCGTGTAAATAAACAATCGGTTCTTTACCTTGAGCCTCAAGTTCACGGTTGATAATCTTCAAGCGTGAAACTTCAAGTTGTTCGCCTTCAAGCAAGCGAGAGCCACCAGGATGGATAACTGTTGCTTTACGTAACATTTGGCGCACAATAACTTCAATGTGTTTATCGTTAATTTTTACACCTTGTAGACGATAAACTTCTTGAACCTCGTTTACAATATAACGTGTTACAGCATTAACACCACGTAGACGTAAAATGTCATGAGCCGATTCAGGTCCATCAGAAATTACATCTCCACGACCAACTTGTTCACCTTCAAATACGTTAAGTTGACGCCATTTTGGAATCATTTCCTCATATGGTTCACTACCATCTAACGGAGTGATAATTAAACGACGTTTACCTTTCGTTTCTTTACCAAATGAAATGATACCATCAATTTCAGCTAAAATAGCAGGCTCTTTTGGTTTACGAGCTTCAAATAGGTCAGCAACACGTGGTAAACCACCGGTGATATCTTTGGTACCAACAGATGCTTGTGGAATACGAGCAAGTGTGTCACCAATATTGATTTCTGCACCATCCTCTAACTGTACTAACGCTTTACCTGGTAAAAAGTATTGTGCAAGCATTTCTGTACCAGTAAGATAAATATCTTTACCTTCAGCATCAACAATTTTAATTGCTGGACGTAAATCTTTACCCACCCCAGTTCGTTCAGCTACGTCTAATATCACAATAGATGATAAACCAGTTAACTCATCAGTTTGGCGAGTAATAGTTTGTCCATCAACCATATCAACAAAACGAACAAAACCTTTTGCTTCTGAAATAACTGGCATTGTATGCGGATCCCAGTTAGCAACGGTTTCACCCGCATCAACTGTTACACCATCACCTTTACTTAAAATCGAACCATAAGGAACTTTATAGGTTTCTTTCATTCGACCTAATTCATCAATAATCGTTAATTCTGCATTACGCGAAGTAATAACTAATTTCTTATCTGGGTTAGTTACAAATTTAGCATTAGTTAATTTAATACTACCTTTGTTTTTAACTTGCACACTTGATTCAGCAGCAGCACGCGACGCCGCACCACCGATATGGAACGTACGCATGGTTAACTGAGTACCTGGTTCACCAATTGACTGCGCAGCAATAACGCCGATGGCTTCACCTTTATTAACCAAATGACCTCGAGCCAAATCTCGTCCATAACATTTTGCACAAACACCAAAATCAGTATCACACGAAACGACTGAACGTACTTTAACGCTATCTACCGATTCAGCTTCAAGTAAGTCACATTTACTTTCATCAAGTAAAGTATTACGTGGAATTAAGATATCTGCACTACCAGGTTTTAATACATCTTCAGCTGTGACTCGACCTAATACACGCTCACGAAGTGGTTCTTTAACATCACCACCTTCAATAACTGGTGTCATGACCACACCTTCTAAGGTGCCACAGTCGTCTTCGATTACCACTAGATCTTGTGCAACGTCAACTAAACGTCGAGTTAAATAACCTGAGTTTGCTGTTTTTAATGCAGTATCGGCAAGACCTTTACGCGCACCATGAGTAGAAATAAAGTATTGAAGTACGTTTAATCCTTCACGGAAATTCGCTGTGATAGGTGTTTCGATAATCGAACCATCTGGTTTTGCCATCAAACCACGCATACCAGCAAGCTGACGAATCTGTGCAGCAGAACCACGTGCACCTGAGTCAGCCATCATGTAAATACTATTGAAAGAAGATTGAACTTCCTCTTCACCTTCACGGTTAATGACTTTTTCAGTTGATAAGTTATCCATCATGGCTTTAGCAACACGTTCATTAGCAGCTGCCCAAATATCGATAACTTTATTATAACGTTCACCAGCAGTTACTAAGCCTGATTGGAATTGCTCTTGAATTTCAGCAACTTCAATTTCAGCTTCATTGATGATTTGTGATTTCTTAGCTGGAATCTCCATATCATCAATACCAACAGATACCCCTGAACGTGCTGCATAAGCAAATCCAGTGTACATAATTTGGTCGGCTAAAATTACCGTATCTTTCATACCTAATTGGCGATAACAAATATTTAAAATCTTAGAAATCGCTTTTTTACCAAGAGGTTGATTAATAACAGAGAAGTTCATTCCTTTTGGCATAATTAACCATAAAATTGCACGACCGACAGTTGTATCAACAATCGAGGTAGTATCTTCCCACTCACCTACACTATTTCGTTGGCTTTCAGTAATACGAACTTTAACTTTAGCATGTAATTCAACTAGACCTAAACGGTATAGCTTTTCAGCTTCTTTAGGACCAGTTAATACCATGCCTTCGCCTTTGGCATTAATTTTATCACGAGTCATATAGTAAAGACCTAAAACCACATCCTGAGAAGGAACGATAATAGGTTCTCCACTTGCAGGTGAAAGAATATTGTTGGTTGACATCATTAACGCACGTGCTTCTAACTGAGCTTCTAACGTTAATGGAACGTGAACCGCCATTTGGTCACCATCAAAGTCAGCATTAAATGCCGCACAAACTAGTGGGTGTAATTGAATCGCTTTACCTTCAATTAGGATAGGTTCAAATGCCTGAATACCTAATCTATGTAATGTTGGAGCACGGTTTAATAATACTGGATGTTCACGAATAACTTCATCTAAGATATCCCAAACAATTGCATCTTCACGCTCAACCATTTTCTTCGCAGCTTTAATGGTTGTTGCATAACCGCGACGTTCTAATTTCCCATAAATAAATGGTTTGAATAATTCAAGTGCCATTTTCTTTGGTAAACCACACTGATGCAAATGCAAGTATGGACCTACAGTAATTACAGAACGACCCGAATAGTCAACACGTTTACCTAACAGGTTTTGACGGAAACGACCTTGCTTACCTTTGATCATATCAGCGAGGGATTTTAATGGGCGTTTGTTAGAACCTGTAATTGCACGACCTCGGCGACCATTATCTAATAATGCGTCAACAGATTCTTGTAACATACGTTTTTCATTACGTACAATAATATCTGGTGCAGCTAAATCCAATAAACGTTTTAAACGGTTATTACGGTTAATAACTCTACGGTAAAGATCATTTAGATCTGATGTTGCAAAACGCCCACCATCTAGTGGAACCAATGGACGTAAATCTGGTGGCAACACAGGTAATACATTTAAGATCATCCATTCAGGTTTGTTTTCTGATTGAATAAATGCTTCAATAATCTTAATACGTTTAGTTAGTTTTTTACGCTTAGTTTCAGAATTAGTAGTTGCTAGCTCATCGCGTAGAGCTTCACATTCTGCTTGCACATCAATATTACGCAATAATTCTTGGATAGCTTCAGCACCCATACGAGCATCAAACTCATCACCAAACTCTTCTAACGCGTCAAGATATTGCTCTTCAGTTAAAATCTGACCTCGCTCTAAATTAGTCATGCCACCATCAAGAACCATAAATGACTCAAAATAAAGCACTCGTTCAATATCGCGAAGTGGCATATCAAGTAATAAGCCGATGCGAGAAGGTAATGATTTTAAAAACCAGATATGAGCAGTTGGAGATGCAAGTTCAATGTGCCCCATACGTTCACGACGTACTTTAGCTTGAGTTACTTCAACTCCACATTTTTCACAAATAACACCACGGTGTTTTAGACGTTTATATTTTCCACATAAACATTCATAATCTTTTACTGGTCCGAAAATACGTGCACAAAACAACCCATCACGTTCAGGTTTGAACGTACGATAATTGATTGTTTCAGGTTTTTTGACTTCACCAAAAGACCATGAACGAATCATATCAGGAGAAGCAAGGCCTATCTTGATAGCATCAAAGTCTTCAGTTTTTGTTTGTGCTTTTAGAAACTTTAATAAGTCTTTCACAATTGACTCCTATGGAGTTAAACCAATTAGATAACTTATTATTACTAATAAGTTATCCCTATAAATAGAAATCATTTAAGTTAGAGAAAATTACTCTTCATCTAACTCTATATTTATACCTAGCGAACGAATCTCTTTTAATAGTACATTAAATGATTCTGGAATCGCAGGCTCCATACGATGATCACCATCTACAATATTTTTATACATCTTAGTTCGACCGTTTACGTCATCTGATTTAACAGTTAACATTTCTTGTAAGGTATAAGCTGCACCATATGCTTCAAGTGCCCACACTTCCATCTCACCAAAACGTTGACCACCAAATTGAGCTTTACCACCCAATGGTTGTTGAGTAACCAGACTGTATGAACCAGTAGAACGAGCATGCATTTTGTCATCAACTAAGTGATTCAATTTGAGCATATACATATAACCTACAGTAACTGGACGTTCAAATTTTTCACCTGTACGACCATCATACAAAGTAATTTGACCAGAAGTTGGTAAGTCACCCAGTTCAAGTAATGCCTTAATTTCTTGCTCTTTAGCACCATCAAATACCGGTGTTGCTAATGGCATACCATTACGTAAATTTTGTGCTAAAGTCATCACTTCTTGATCAGTGAATTGTGCAACATTAACTTTTTGCGCAGCACCTAAACCAAGATCATACGCTTTTTGAATAAATTCACGTAATTTAGCTAATTCTTGCTGTTCTTTTAACATAGCATCGATCTTCTGACCAATACCTTTAGCAGCCATACCCAAATGAGTTTCTAATATCTGTCCAATATTCATACGGGACGGAACACCTAGCGGATTCAATACGATATCAACTGGACGACCTTTTTCATCATATGGCATATCTTCAATTGGATTAATTTTTGAAATAACCCCTTTGTTACCATGACGACCAGCCATCTTATCACCAGGCTGAATTTGACGTTTAACTGCCAAGTAAACTTTAACGATTTTAAGAACGCCAGGCTGTAGATCATCGCCTTGAGTAATCTTCATACGTTTAGCTTCAAGTTTTTTGTTAAACTCTGTTTTTATTTCGTCGTACTGTTCAGCCAACTGTTCTAATTGAGCTTGTTTATCTTCGTCTGCGATACCAATTGTTAGCCATTTTTGATGTGGTAAAGCATCTAATTTATCCGCTTTGATTCCACCTGAAATTAATACATCACGAATTCGAGCAAACAATGCAGCTTCTAAGATTTTAAGTTCTTCAGTTAAATCTTTTCTTGCCTGCTTGAGTTGCATCTCTTCGATTTCAATTGCACGTTTATCTTTTTCTACGCCATCACGAGTAAACACTTGAACATCAATAACAGTACCTGAAACACCATTTGGCACACGTAATGAGGTATCTTTAACGTCAGATGCCTTTTCACCAAAAATAGCACGTAGTAATTTTTCTTCTGGCGTTAATTGAGTTTCACCTTTAGGTGTCACTTTACCAACCAGAATATCGCCACCTTTTACTTCAGCACCGATGTATACAATACCTGATTCATCAAGTTTAGACAGTGCTGCTTCACCTACGTTTGGAATATCCGCAGTAATTTCTTCTGCACCTAATTTTGTATCACGAGAAATACAAGATAACTCTTGAATATGAATCGAGGTAAAACGGTCGTCTTGTACCACTTTTTCAGAAACTAAAATAGAATCCTCAAAGTTATAACCATTCCATGGCATAAATGCCACTCGCATATTTTGCCCTAGTGCCAATTCACCTAAGTCAGTAGATGGACCATCTGCAAGTACATCACCACGCTCAACTTTTTCTCCCAATTCCACACATGGAATTTGGTTAATACAAGTATTTTGGTTAGACCGTGTATATTTAGTTAAGTTATAAATATCAATACCTGTTTCACCAGCATATATTTCATCTGAATTAACATTAACCACAATACGCGATGCATCAACATATTGAACTGTACCACCACGACGAGCAACCGCTGTTACACCCGAGTCAACAGCTACTGCACGTTCCATACCAGTCCCAACAAACGGCTTTTCAGCTTTTAAGGTTGGTACTGCTTGACGTTGCATGTTCGCACCCATTAAGGCACGGTTCGCATCATCATGTTCAAGGAACGGAATTAATGAAGCACCAACTGATACGATTTGTTGAGTTGATACATCCATATAATGAATTTGTTCAGGACTATATAAACCCGATTCACCACTTAAACGACAAGTTACTAAATCTTCTTTAAAACGACCATTTTCATCAAGATTTGAGTTTGCCTGAGCAATTACAAATTCACTTTCATCAATCGCTGATAAATAGGTAATTTCATCAGTTACAATACCATCAATAACACGACGGTATGGTGTTTCTAAAAAGCCATACTCATTGGTACGAGCATAAACTGCTAATGAATTAATCAAACCAATGTTTGGACCTTCAGGCGTTTCGATTGGACAGACACGTCCATAGTGCGTTGGATGTACGTCACGCACTTCAAATCCTGCTCGTTCACGCGTTAAACCACCTGGTCCTAAAGCTGAAATACGACGTTTATGCGTAATTTCGGATAGTGGATTGTTTTGATCCATAAACTGAGATAACTGACTTGAACCAAAGAATTCACGAATCGCTGCTGAAATTGGTTTAGCATTAATCATATCTTGTGGCATTAGTGAATCAAGATCACCTAGAGATAAGCGTTCTTTCACTGCTCGTTCAACACGAACTAAACCAATACGGAATTGGTTTTCTGCCATTTCACCAACACTACGAATACGTCTATTACCTAAATGGTCGATATCATCAACTTCACCGTGACCATTACGAATAGCGATTAATTTCTTTATTACGTCAACGATATCATCTTTCGTTAAAACGCTTTCACCTTCAATGTCATCACGCCCTAATGAACGGTTAAACTTCATTCGACCAACAGCAGATAAATCATAACGTTCTTCAGAAAAGAATAAATTATCAAATAACGCTTCAGCTGCTTCTTTTGTAGGTGGCTCACCTGGACGCATCATGCGATAAATTTCAACTAATGCTCCAAGTCGGTCACGAGTTGAATCAACATTTAATGTCTCAGAAATAAATGCACCATGATCTAAATCATTAGTGAATAATGTTTCTATCTTTTTATAGCCAGCATTCGTTAATTGAAGTAATAGTTCTAGTGAAATCGGTGTATTGGCAAAAGCAATTACCTCACCTGTTTCTTCATCAACATAATTTTTAGCAAGAACTTTATTAACAATATATTCAACTGGTACATCAATTTTGCTAACTTTATCTTTTTCTAACTCACGAATGTGACGAGCTGTAATACGTCGGCCTTTTTCAGCGTAAACTTTACCTTTTGACTCAATATCAAATAGTGCTGTATCACCACGTAAACGCTCTGGAATAAGATCCATTTTTAACTTAGATTTGCTAACTTCAAAAATAGTTTTTTCAAAGAAAATATCTAAAATTTCTTCTGTTTCATAACCTAATGCACGTAAAATAATGGTTGCTGGAAGTTTACGACGACGGTCAATACGAGCAAAAAGATTATCTTTTGGATCAAATTCAAAATCAAGCCAAGAACCACGATAAGGAATAATCCGAGCATTATATAAAACTTTACCAGAAGAGTGCGTTTTACCTTTATCACTATCAAAGAACACACCTGGACTACGATGTAATTGCGATACGATTACACGCTCTGTACCGTTTATCACAAATGTACCATTGTCTGTCATTAAAGGAATTTCGCCCATATAGACGTCTTGCTCTTTAATATCTTTAACTGTTCCCTCTGGCGCATCTTTATCATAAATAACTAAACGTAATTTTACGCGCAACGGTGCTGAGTAAGTGATCCCTCTAATTTGACATTCTTTAACATCAAACACAGGTTCGCCCATCATAAAGCTCACGTACTGTAACTCAGCGTTACCACTATAACTTTTTATCGGAAATATTGAACGGAATGCAGCTTCTAAGCCATATTGTCCTTCTGGATCTTGCTCAATAAATTTCTGGAACGAATCAAGTTGAATAGAAAGAAGATACGGTATATCCAAGACTTGTGGACGCTTACCAAAATTCTTACGAATTCGTTTTTTCTCGGTATAAGAGTAAACCATTAGTTCCTCAACTTGCTTATCTGCTATTTTAGCATGATTAAATATTCATCAGGGTGTTATCGCCAACTGATACACCTGACACCTCATCGAAAATATCTATAAATATCAATTGATTAGGCTTAATAAATATACTATTTCTTTATTATTTTTTATTGATAATCTTCAAATAAAATTCTTTAACTTATTATAGCGCAAAAAGGCTGGAGGTATAAAACCCCCAGCCATTTATCGGAATATCGATAAACTTATTTAAGCTCGACAACTGCACCAGATTCTTCAAGTGCTTTCTTAAGTTCATCAGCATCGGCTTTGCTAACGCCTTCTTTAACTGTTGCTGGAGCTGATTCAACAAGGTCTTTAGCTTCTTTTAAGCCTAAACCAGTTGCACCACGAACTGCTTTGATAACAGCTACTTTATTAGCACCAACATCTTTTAAGATTACATCAAATTCAGTTTTCTCTTCTGCTGCTTCAGCTGGACCTGCTGCGGCTACGGCTACAGCTGCTGCTGCAGAAACACCAAATTTTTCTTCCATCATTGATACAAGCTCAACAACATCCATAACAGACATTTCAGCAACTGCATCTAAAATTTGTTCTTTAGTGATAGACATAATATAGTTTCCCAAATTTACATTTTTTAATTAATAAAATTCACAATCAAACCGCCAATTAAGCAGCTTCTTTTTGATCGCGAACCGCTGCAAGAGTACGAACCAATTTGCCAGCTGCGGCTTCTTTCATGGTTGACATCAAGCGAGCTAATGCTTCTTCATATGTAGGTAATGTTGCTAAGCGATCAATATTCGCTGCAGTAATCAACTCACCTTCAAAGGCTGCGGCTTTAATCTCAAATTTTTCATTTTCTTTCGCAAACGCCTTAAAAATACGCGCTGCAGCACCTGGGTGCTCATTTGAAAATGCAATTAGAGTTGGACCAACAAACGTATCTTTTAAACACTCATATTGAGTGCCCTCAACAACACGGCGTAATAGCGTATTACGAACAACACGCATATAAACACCCGCTTCACGAGCAGATTTACGTAATGCAGTCATTTTTTCTACAGTTATGCCTCGAGAATCAGCAACAACTGCAGATAGCGCACCTTTGGCGATTTCATTGACTTCAGCAACAATTTCTTGTTTATTTTGAAGATTTAGTGCCATTGGTATTGCTCCTGGATTATACTAGGCAAAAGCCTAGACTTATTCAAGCTAGCTACAAATATAGCTAGCACAACCACGATGAGCAGAATCCTTCTATTATATCTTATCAGGTTCTGTCACCGTCTACGTAGGAAAATTAAGTAGTCACACAACAACCACACCTACGGTCTTGGACGGGGTCTGGTTAAGGCCAGACACCAACCGATTTCTCTATTTAATTATAAATAATAATTAAACAGTTGCATTTAATGTTGCTTGATCAATAGCAACACCAGCACCCATTGTAGTAGAAAGGCTAACTTTCTTAATAAATACACCTTTAGAAGAGGCTGGTTTTGCACGTTTCAACGCAACAAGTAATGCTTCTAAATTTTCTTTAAGCTTATCTGCATCAAAATCAGCTTTACCAATAGTAGTATGGATAATACCATTCTTATCATTACGGTAACGGATCTGACCAGCTTTAGCGTTTTTTACAGCTTCTGCAACGTTAGGAGTTACAGTTCCAACTTTAGGATTTGGCATTAAACCACGTGGTCCTAAAATTTGACCTAATTGACCAACAACGCGCATAGCGTCAGGTGATGCAATTACGACATCAAAATCCATTTCGCCTTTTTTGATTTGATCTGCAAGATCGTCCATACCCACTAATTCAGCACCAGCTTCTTTTGCAGCCTCTGCATTTGCACCCTGAGTAAAGACAGCAACACGCACGCTACGTCCAGTACCATGAGGAAGAACGATCGCACCACGAACATTTTGATCTGATTTACGTGAATCAATACCTAAATTAACAGCAACATCAACACTTTCTGTAAATTTAGCTGTAGCTAATTCTTTTAATAAAGTAATTGCTTCATTGATATCATATTGTTTAGTTGCGTTTACTTTTTCGCGGATAAGTTTAGCCTTCTTAGATAATTTAGCCATGAATTAACCCTCCACTTCCAAGCCCATTGAACGAGCTGTCCCTTCAATAGAACGCATCATCGTTTCAATGGTAGCACCATTCATATCTGCAGCCTTCAATTCAGCGATTTCGCGAATTTGTGCACTCGTTACTTTACCTACTTTTTTCTTATTAGGTTCACCTGAACCAGATTTGATTTTAGCCGCTTTCTTTAACAAAACAGCAGCTGGAGGTGTTTTAGTTACGAATGTAAATGAACGGTCAGAATATACTGTAATTACAACAGGAATTGGTAAGCCTTTTTCCATGCTTTCTGTTTTTGCATTAAATGCTTTACAGAATTCCATGATATTCACACCATGTTGACCAAGTGCTGGACCAACTGGCGGACTAGGATTTGCTGCACCAGCTGCAACTTGCAACTTGATGTAAGCTTGTACTTTTTTTGCCATTTTTAGTTTCCTTTGCTTGGGTGCAAACGCCTCTATTAATAATAATTATTAATAAATAGACAGCTCCCCTAAGTTAAATGAGGGCAGAATTATCCTATAACTTAATTGAAAATGCAAGATTTAATTTAAGTATAGATAAATCAAAAGCAAGGCAAATACCTTGCTTTAATCCTAAATAACATAAAAATTAAAGAACACCTACAGCATTAAGCTCTTTAAATGCAAGTTCTAAACGAGCAACTAAAGAATCTTGTCCCTTACGTAACCATACGCGAGGATCGTAGTATTTTTTATTTGGAGCATCAACGCCTTCAGGGTTACCTAATTGCCCCTGTAAGTAAGCTTCATTTGCTTTGTAATAATCTAAGATACCAGACCAGTTAGCCCATTGCGTATCTGTGTCAATATTCATTTTAATTACACCATAACTAACTGCTTCAGCTATTTCTTCCGGTGTAGAGCCTGATCCACCATGGAATACAAAGTTTAATGATTTAGCTGGTAGATTATATTTTTCAGATACATATTTTTGTGAGTTATCTAAAATTTTTGGCGTTAATTTAACATTACCTGGTTTATAAACTCCATGCACATTACCAAATGAAGCTGCAATAGTAAAACGAGGACTGATAGCACTTAAACGCTCATAAGCATAAGCTACATCTTCTGGTTGAGTATAAAGTGCTGAGCTATCCATATGACTATTATCAACACCATCTTCTTCACCACCAGTACATCCTAGCTCTAACTCTAAAGTCATTTTCATTGCTGACATACGAGCAAGATATTGACAACAAATATCAATATTATCTTTTAATGACTCTTCTGAAAGATCAATCATATGAGATGAAAATAATGGTTTACCTGTTTTAGCAAAATGAGTTTCACCTGCATCCAGTAACCCATCAACCCATGGAAGTAATTTTTTAGCGCAGTGATCAGTATGAACAATAACAGGGACTCCATATTTTTCAGCCATAAGATGAACATGTTTTGCGCCAGAAATAGCACCCAACACAGCACATTCTTGACCTTCTAATTTTAGGCCTTTACCAGCAATAAATTGAGCTCCACCGTTAGAAAACTGAACAATAACAGGAGAACCTACTTTTGCGGCTGTTTCAATAACGGCATTGATAGTATTTGTGTCAACACAGTTAACCGCAGGTAATGCAAAGTTATTTTCGCGAGCGATTTGAAATACTTTTTGAACATCATCACCAGTGACAACACCAGGTTTAACAACATCAGAAATCTTAGTAACCATTTTATTACCTATAAATTTATTATAAAAATTAAAGGATGAGTAATTATCTCATCCTTTTACTGAACTCAAATACTAGGCCTTTGCTCTAGCTTCTAACATCGCAACAGCGGGTAGTTTTTTACCTTCAACAAATTCAAGAAAAGCCCCGCCACCAGTTGAAATATAAGAGATTTTATCTTCAATACCAAATAGATCGATTGCAGCTAATGTATCCCCACCACCAGCAATTGAAAAACCTTCGCTATCGGCAATTGCTTTGGCTACAATTTCAGTACCACGACGGAAATTAGGAAATTCAAAAACACCCACTGGACCATTCCATAAAATGGTTTTAGCATTTTTGATAATATTTGCTAATACTTCTGCTGATTTATCACCTAAATCAAGAATTTGTTCATTTTCTTTAACATCTTTAACTGATTTTTCAGTCGCTGTTGCTGTTTCACTAAATTCTGTTGCAACACGAACATCAGTTGGAACTGGGATTTCACAGTTAGCCATTAATTTTTTAGCTTCTGGAATTAAGTCTGCTTCATAAAGAGACTTACCTACATTATAACCTTCAGCGGCAATAAAAGTATTAGCAATACCGCCACCAACAATAATTTGGTCAGCAATTTTTGATAAAGAATCAAGTACGGTTAATTTTGTTGATACCTTAGAACCGGCAACGATAGCAACCATTGGCCTTGCTGGATTATCTAATGCTTTACCTAACGCATCAAGTTCAGCTGCTAACAATGGCCCAGCACAAGCCACTGGCGCAAATTTACCAGCACCATGAGTCGAAGCTTGAGCTCGGTGAGCTGTACCAAATGCATCCATTACATAAATATCACAAAGAGCAGCGTATTTTTTAGACAAAGTTTCATCATCTTTACCTTCGCCTACATTGAAACGAACGTTTTCAAGTACAACTAATTCGCCTTCTTTTACATCTACACCATTGAGGTAATCTTTTACTAAACGAACAGGGAATGACACGTGTTCTTTTAAATAATCAACAACAGGTTGTAAAGAGAACTCTGGATTATACTCACCTTCTGTTGGACGGCCAATATGAGAGGTAACCATTACTTTAGCACCTTTTTTGATGGCTTCTTCAATAGTAGGTAGTGATGCTTTAATACGCGCATCGGAAGTTACCTTACCATTTTTGACCGGCACATTAAGATCTGAGCGAATAAATAAGCGTTTTCCTTTTAGATCAAGATCTTGCATTCTAATAATAGACATGATACTTCCCCTTGTAAAATATAAATAAAATAAAACTTACGCTATTCTAACATAAAAATTCTTTTTAGGTTATAGGGATTGCTGTGCAAATAATAAACATTAATAATAAATACAAAAACTACCAACATATTTTTTTATGTAACGCCATTGACAATAGGAAGAAATTAAGGCATATTTTGCCACCTTATTAATATGTAATTTTTATCTAAACTTGGGAGTTGACTTTGGCTAATATCAAATCAGCTAAGAAGCGTGCGGTTCAATCCGAAAAACGCCGTAAACATAATGCTAGTAACCGTTCAATGATGCGTACTTATATTAAGAAAGTTTACGCAGCTGTTGCAGCTGGTGATAAACAAACAGCTGAAGTGGCATTCAAAGACATGCAAGCAGTTGTTGACCGTCAAGCGGCTCGTGGCTTAATTCACAAAAATAAAGCTGCACGTCATAAAGCAAATTTAATCAAACAAATTAAAGCGTTGGCTTAATACATTAATTTTTTAACTAACATAGTTAAAGAAATACGAAAAAAAGTGGTGTAAGCCACTTTTTTTATTTATATACTAGTTTTATTTTACACAATATTATTAAAAAGAGAGTTTATTGTGGTTCAGCGTGATTATGTCAGAAAAAAGAGCCAATCAAAAAAAAGTAAGTCACGAAATAAGCCTAATTTTATGATATTTTTGGCTATTATAATCATTATTTTATTTTCTGCTATTCTCTATTTTGTTGCAAATAATACACCTAAAAAAACCGCTGAACCGCCAAAAACAAAAACTCAACCTCCTTCAATAACTTTACCTGAACAACCTCAAGAGCGTTGGACATACCTTAAGGAATTAGAAACTCCTAATGCTAATTATGGTTCTGCGTCAAGTTCAATTGCTAGTGAAAGAGAGCAAATCCTAAATAGCTTTGTTAATAATTCACGCAGTGTGACGTCTTCTAAAAAAGAAGCAACAACGCAAAACCAAACATCAAATGTAACATCACAACCAACACAAGCTATTACAAACAAATGGCTATTGCAATGTGGAGCATTTAAAGATAAATCTAATGCTGATAAACTAAAAGCTAAGCTTGCAATGACTGGGGTTAGTGGCAATATTTCTTCAGGCCAATTATATCGAGTCACAGTAGGACCTTATACCAGTAAAAAAGAAGCCGATACCACATTAAACTTATTAAATAGTAATGGGATTAATAATTGTGTTATTTCTAACTAGAATATAAAAAGCCGATGAGATCAATGACGCAAATACAGATTTTTATAAAAATGTTATGGAATCGTATCAACCATGACCGGCTAACAACATCTTCTGCGGGACTTGCTTATACCACTATACTAGCACTAGTTCCACTTATTACCGTTATTTTTTCTTTACTTTCAGCTTTTCCTATGTTTGATGAAATTAGCCATTTATTGAAACAATTAATCTATAACAATCTTGTTCCAACGGCGAGTGACACCATTCAAAATTATTTAGAACAATTCATCTCCAATACAAAAAAAATGACCTTTGTTGGTGTAATTGGTCTGATTGTTACATCACTGTTGCTTATCAACTCAATTAATACAGCACTTAATCATATTTGGCAAACTAAACGCAAACGTTCCTTCATGTACAATCTAACCATGTATTGGACAATACTAACCTTAGGCCCAATTTTAATTGGTTCTAGTATAGCGATTAGCTCTTATATTTTTTCATTGAAATGGCTATCTACCGCAACAACGGGTAATATACTACTTAATTGCTTACCATTTATTATTTCTATGATTGGATTTTGGCTACTTTATAGCATTATCCCGACCGAGTCTGTACCTTTAAAAGAATCGATGATTGGAGCGTTTGTCGCTGCAGCATTATTTGAAATAGGAAAACGCGCATTTGCACTATATGTTACTTCGTTTCCAACATATCAACTTATTTACGGAGTAGTATCATCAATCCCCATTATGTTAGTTTGGATCTATTTTTCTTGGTGCATTGTCTTGTTTGGGGCCGAATTTGCAGCAACCTTAACTGACTATAATCGACAAAAAAAACATATTGTTAACAACCCTTCTTTACCAGAGTAATTAAATTATGATCGCCTTAATCCAACGAGTAAAACAAGCTAGTGTGACAATAGACAATAATATCATTGGGCAGATTAATCAGGGTTTACTGATTTTCCTGGGAGTTGAGCAAGATGATGACGAACAAAAAGCAATTCGTTTATGTGATAAAGTTTTAGGTTATCGTATTTTCAGCGATAATGAAGGAAAAATGAATTTAAATGTTAACCAAGCTAATGGCGAAATATTAGTTGTTTCTCAATTCACCCTAGCTGCAGACACTAAAAAAGGAATGCGACCAAGCTTTACAAAAGGCGCTAAACCCGATGAAGCAAATAGGCTTTACCAGTTTTTTGTAGAACAATGCCAACAAAAAATAACAACTCAAACAGGTCAATTTGCAGCTGACATGCAAGTATCATTGATTAATGATGGTCCTGTAACATTCTGGTTACAAGTCTAGTTATATAACTAAAATTACATTTAGATAATATTTCGCAAGTTTTACCAATTATTATTTAATATTTGGCATTGTAAGATCCAATTTAAATAGGTTATTGTTAAATAAATCTAGCAACAACCTAACAAAATTTGATTATAAGATGCGGCTAACCTTTATTAGTCATCAATCGTTAAATTTCGAGTAGTTAAATCAAATGGAGTTAACTGGTAAACATAATAGTTGAGCCAATTACTAAATAATAGGTAAGCGTGGCTACGCCATGTGGCTTTTGGTGTTAAATGAGGATTATTATCAGGAAAATAATTATATGGCATATCAGGATGAATACCTGCATTTAAATCTCGATAATATTCATTTGCCAACGTTGAAGAATCATATTCAGGATGACCTGTTACAAACACCATTCGCTTATCAGCTGTAGCCATTAAATAAGGACCGGTAATATCAGACTCAGCTAAAATAGTTAAATCGGTATATGTTTTTATTTTATCAATTGGAAAATCAGCATAACGAGAATGAGGAGCCCAAAAGGTATCATCAAAACCACGTGTTAAAATCGCATTAGTTTGCACAATATGATGCTGAAAAACACCCGATAACTTTTGCGTGCGAGTAAATTTTGGTAAATCATATAAGACATTCAAAGCAGCTTGAACACCCCAACAAACAAACATAGTTGAAGTAACATGATCCTTTGCCCAAGTAATAATTTTGGCTAACTTAGACCAATACACAACATCGGAAAAAGCCACTTTCCCTAGTGGGGCACCTGTTATAATTAACCCATCAAAATTTTGCTCACAAATATCATCAAAATCACAATAAAAACTATTTAAATGTTCAATAGGCGTATTTTTAGACTCTCGCTGATCAATACGTAATAACTGAATATCAACTTGTAAAGACGAATTAGAAAGTAAGCGTAAAAATTGGTTTTCTGTTTCGATTTTTTTAGGCATTAAATTTAAAAAAAGAAGCTTAAGAGGTCGAATTTCTTGGGTATTAGCACGCGATGAAGTCATAACAAATACATTCTCATTACGTAATACATCAACCGCAGGTAATGAGTCAGGAATACAAATAGGCATAACAAAAACTCCTAAATCGGTAAGTCATTTTTAAACATCAAAATAGACGTCTAGAAATCTATATAGCTAAATATAGTATCTTTTAATTTATTTGTCGAGATTTTTTATTTAACAAAATCATCAGAATAATCAAATTACAAATTAACAAACATTCTAAAGAAATGTGTATTACTTCATGCAAAAATCAAAATCACTCCGATAGATTTGTTAATTAAAAAGTACGAGTATCGGTACGCCAAGTATCTGCAGTAAGCGCTTCACCAAAATAGCTATTGATTAATTTTTGGGTAATATCACTCAGCGGTGAAGCTAATACTTCAGCAGTATTACCATATTCAACCAATTCGCCATTATGCATAACTAAAATTTCATCGCTGATATGTTTCATCATCCCAATATCTTGAGTAACATATACATAAGAGATATTTTGTTCAGCTTGTAACATCAGCATTAAATTAACAATTTGTGAACGCATCGAAATATCAAGTGCAGCTAATGCTTCATCTAAAATTATCACTTTAGGTTTTAAAATCAATGCTCGAGCTAATGCTACTCGCTGTTTTTGCCCCGCAGCCATCACTGAAGGATAATAAGAGGCATGTTCAGGTAACAATCCAACTTGCTTCAATACATCTCTAATTAACTTTTCACGTTCATGAGCATCATAATTAGCATTACACTTTAATGGGATTTCAAGCAATTGCCCAATACGTAATCGTGGATCAAATGAACTTTCTACATGCTGAAATATCATACGAATTAGTTGACAACGATAGCTATAATCGCCGTATTGAACTTTATTACCGTCAATCCAGATATCTCCACTATCAGGCTTTATCATACCAACTAACATTTTTGCGAGTGTCGATTTGCCAGAGCCATTTTGTCCGATAATTGCAAGCGTTTTACCTTCATTAAGAGAAAACGATAATGGCTTCACCGCATTAATGTATAAATGTCCCAGAAATCCTTTAGGAATTTTAAATTGCTTAGATAAGTTACGCACTCTTAATATTGGATTCATCGTATATTCCTATTATTTATGGCTACTCATCAGTATTTAACGGAAAATGACAGGCTACGAAATGATCTTTTATCGGTATCAATTCTGGCGCCAAAATACATTTTTTCTGGGCATATGGACAACGAGGACCTAATCGACAACCTATTGGTAGGTGTTCTAATGATGGGATCACTCCAGGCAAAGTATTTAAAGGACTTTTATGCGGCATCGCTTTACCAAAGTCAGGAATTGCATAAATTAGCGCCTGAGTATAAGGATGATAAGGCGATTTAATTAAATCTTTACTATCAGCAACTTCAACTGTCTGTCCACAATATAAAACATTGATACGATCAGTCCATCTGGTAACCATTTGCAGATCATGACTAATAAATAAGATAGTGGTACCCACATTTTGATTCATACTAGCTAGCAACCTAAAAATTTGTGCTTCTGTAGTTGCTTCCATCGCATTTGTCGGCTCATCAGCAATAAGTAGCTTAGGCTGATTAGCCAACGCAATTGCAATCATGACTTTTTGACATTCACCTTCAGTCAATTCAAACGGATAAGATTTTAATATCTCCTTATGATTCTTAATTCCTACCCGATGCAATAACTCAATCGCTCGATGTTTACGCCAAAATAACCTTTGCCACCAATGCCCTTTAAATGTCCTTCTTGGAATTGCACTAATTAACTGTTGTCCTACTTTCATGGAAGGATCTAAGCAAGATTGTGGTTCTTGGAATATCATCGATATATTGGCACTAATGACTTTTCGGCGCTGTCTAGGAGTGAGTTTAAGTAAATCAATGTCATTAAAATAAAATCGATCAGCTGAAATCTTCCAATTATGATTAGTCACACCTAAAATAGCTTTAGCGATAAGGCTTTTTCCAGATCCTGACTCACCAACTAAACCTCGAATTTCACCTTCTGACAACTTTAAATTTACACGATCAATTGCACGTAAAAGACCATCTGGTGTAATAAACTCAATGGTTAAATTCCGAATATCTAACAATGCCATAATTAAGTTCCTGCTCGACGGCCATATAATCCAAAATTGAATAAATAAACCAAAATAATTGTAGCAGAAACCGCAATTCCCGGAGATAAAAAGGCTAAATAATTAGTTGCAATGATATCTTTCATTTGAAACATCATCATACCTAAATCTGGTCGAGAAACATCATTAGCAAAACCTAAAAAAGTTATAGTAGTAATAGTTAAAATAATCGAACCAAATAGCGAAACAATTTCAGTCAAATAAATAGGTAAAATATTAGGTAAAATATAATGATTAAAAATTGTAAAGGAAGATAATCCATCAAGTCTATAGGCCGTAATATATGTTTTATTCCATTCATTGATGGCACGCTGATGAATATTATAAATAAAGCGTGGCGTATAAGATAACCCTATTACCAATAAAATATTAGTAATGTCATCTTCTAATAATAAGCTAATAACAATCACACCAAGTAACGGTGGTACTACCATACAAAATTTAAAAACAAATAATATAAAAGGGCGTATAAATGATATAAAAAACATTAAATAATTGATTAACCCACCAATGACTACCACATAAAAAACCGCCTTTAAGGTCATTGACATAGTTGAGCGATAACCAATTAACAAATAATCAAAAATATCTTGTCCTTTAGCGTTAGTACCTAATACATGATTAATATCACCATTAGACCACCAAGCAGGTGGTAATGAAGTTGGGTAAATAGGGTTTAAATGGGCATGAAAGAACCATTTGGTTGATAATGCCACAAAGGCAAGCGCCAATATGCCATAAAGGCCAACAACTAAGTAGAAATTACTATGCAACCGATTAAAGCTTAAATTGACATTTTGAAGCAATCTTGCTCGCCTAGACATAATGTTCCTTATGACGTAAAGGATAAATAACTACCGCCGAAATTTCGCCCAATAACGTTAACAAACTGATGACAGTGCCACAGGCTAAAATGGCAATAGAAATAACAAAATAATTATGATGATGATAAGCAAGCATCACCCATTGCCCCAATCCTACTCGATTAAATAAAATTTCAATTACCATAGTTGAAAAAAGTAGTGTTGTCGTATTATAAGTCAGCTGTGGAATAGTTGCAGGAATGGAATTAGGTAATAAATGGCGGCGTAAAATTTTAAACGGTGATCGTTCACGAATAATCGCCATTTTAATAAAATTCTGTCGTGATGTATTTCTTACATTCTGGCTAACGAGTTGAATAGTCATAATGCTTGGTTGAATAGCTAAAATAATGATCGGCAAAAACAAATAGTGAAGTTGGCCCAATATCATATGCCATTTATCTGTTTTTGATGAAATTAAAAGATCCAATAACGAAGTTCCAGCTACTGATGGCGATACATTAAAATTCATCGATATCGACCAAGTTGGCGATAACCAATACATAACAATAATAACAACCATAACTATAGGGCAAGAATACAAAGATAAAGATCCTAAACGGATAATATTATTTAACCAATGAATATTACTAAGTCCAAGAAAAATTCCCAATGGCAATCCAATCAGTAAAGCAACGAATAAAGCAAGAATGCACAGTTCAAATGTAGCCAATAGTGTATGGAGAAACGGCACTGTTTCTCCAGTTAACAATCTGAATTGCCCCTGCAGCAACTGTTTAAAAAAAGCACTGTAGGCATCCAAAAAGCTTAAATTATTAATGTTAAATGTTGAGTGAGGGCTAAAATAAACTAAACAAAAACTAATCTGAGCTAATACGCAGATAATAAACAAAAACGTTACTATTTTCTTGAAAATATAGATAATCATTATTTATCTTTATCGCTATTATAATTAATTAAAACACGGCAACATAACCACGCCACCGTGTTTTAATCTATTTATTGATTATCCAGTATTACTGGTTTACTTGCTGCGGCATAAGCATGATCCTGAGCACTTAAACCACCAGCATTACCTTTACCTTCAAAATGATAATCTGATTCTTCACGCAATTTTATTTCAACATCATAAGTCACATATTCTGGTGCAGGTGCTTTAGTCATTGCTGATGAGGAATAACCTATTGAGTGTGAATCATTAATTACAAGATCATTATCATTTTTCTCACTAACGTTAAAATCCTCTTGAGCACTTACAAATATGGGAGCTTTTGATACCTCATCAACACTAGCAGTTCTATTTACATCTTCCTCATTTTTAACAATAACAGGAAGTAAAAGCGATGGAATGACAGGTACCACATTATGTGGTTCATAATTAGCTATTTGACTGTAATCAACAACAACACGACCTAAAGCTAATTCCAATGATGCTGCAGCAAACGGCAATGGTATTGGAGACTGTTTTAGTTCTACATTACGAACACGGCGTTTATTACGTTGGCCATTCATTCGTAAATGTCTTGAAGTACGACGCTGACGTTTCGGTTGAATTTCCGATACAATATTGCCCTCAGCTGATTCTGAGACAATAACAGGTAATAATAAAGAAGGGATAATTACTCGTTCTTGTTCAGTCTGCACCGTGGCAGTAGTATTACTATTTTTCACACGAACACTTTTAGTTAATGCTCGTTGTTGGCGTCTTGGCTTAGCCTCACGCAGTTTTGGTTGTACCACTTCCTCGACAACTCTATCTGCCTTAAGATTGTTTTCAGAGTCTGACAAATTAGCATTTGAATTACTATTTTGTTTAGCTCTGCGATTATTATTTCGACTTGATTCTTTAACCTCGTCAATATTGCCTGCTGCAACAAAATTACCATTATTAGCAGCATTGTTATTTCGGTGATTACGTTGACGTCGATTGTTTGAACGTTGATTATCCCGTCTTTTAGTCGGTCTTGTTTTAACTTCTGGCTGTGGTTCTACTTTTTCAGTAACAAACAGTTTACGTAATTTACCAAATAATCCACTAAACAGACCGCCTGATTTTATAGTTTTTGACTCTACCTTTTCTTTTGGTGTTGCACAAGCTTCAACTTTAGGTCCAGATAATACAGCTTGTTCAACAATAACTTCAACAGCTTGTTGCTCTTCTTCCTCTTCCTCAAGTTCACGAATCAATTTTGGAAGATTATAACTCAGTACATCTGTTTCTTCGCCTCTACGCTTACGAATCACCTTATACAATGGTGTTTCCATCTCTTCATCGCCAGCAATCACAATTTTGACATCAGGATGCATACTTTCAATATTGGTGATAGCACGACGTTTTTCGTTGAGTAAGTAGCTCGCTATTGGCACAGGAACAATGACATCGATTTGTACTGTATTATCTTTCATTGCTTCTTCTTGAATCAATCGAAGAATAGATAAAGACAATGAATTATTGTCCCTAACTGTGCCTGTACCTTGACAACGAGGGCAAATGTGATGCGTTGCTTCGCGTAATGAAGGGCTTAAACGTTGGCGCGACATTTCAAGTAAACCAAAGCGTGAAATTCGCGTAGTTTGAATTCGTGCACGATCGGTTTTCATCGCTTCTTTTAAGCGGTTTTCTACCTCACGTTGATTACGGACTGGTGTCATATCAATAAAATCGATAACAATCAAACCACCTAAATCGCGTAAACGTAGTTGACGAGCTATTTCTTCGGCTGCCTCAAGGTTAGTATTAAATGCTGTTTCTTCAATATCACTACCACGAATGGATTTAGCCGAGTTAATATCGATTGCTGTAAGCGCTTCTGTGGCATCAATAACAATTGAACCACCAGAAGGTAAGCGAACTTCTCGCTGAAATGCCGATTCAATCTGCCCCTCAATTTGGAAATGATTAAATAATGGCACATCACCCTCATAAAGCTTTAAGCGACCGATATACTCAACTCGTCCCAAATCAGCTAAACGTTTTTTAGCAATCTCAAGTACTTTAGGATTATCAATTAAAATATCACCAACATCATCACGCAAATAATCACGAAACGCACGAGTAATGATATCACTTTCTTTATGAATCAAGCTTGGTGCAGGATGTTTTTTGGCTTCGTTTTGAATTGCTGTCCAATAGTTAACTAATGCATCTAAATCTTGTTGCAACTCCTCTTGGCTTTTACCAACACCCGCCGTCCGAGCTATAACACCCATGCCTTTTGGCTTTTCAATTGCATCAATAATACGCTTAAGATCTGCTCTTTCTTCACCTTCTATACGGCGCGAAACACCGCCAGCACGAGGATCATTAGGCATCAACACCAAGTAGCTACCAGCTAAACTAATATAGGTGGTTAAAGCCGCACCTTTTTTGCCACGAATCTCTTTTTCAATTTGGATAAGGACTTCTTGACCTTCCTGTAGATGTTTAATACTACGACGACCAGAAATATTAGATGGGAAATAGCTTTCAGCAATCTCTTTTAAAGGTAAAAAACCATCACGCTCACCACCATACGAAACAAAAGCAGCTTCTAAACTTGGATTGATTTTAGTGATTTTACCTTTATAAATATTCGCTTTTTTTTGTTCATGTCCAAGGCTTTCGATATCTAAATCATACAATCGTTGACCATCAACAAGCGCAACTCGCAGCTCTTCTTGCTGGGTTGCATTGATTAGCATTCTTTTCATTATTCTACACTCTTGATTAATCTTAATTAACAGTAGGTAGAATCTTATTATTGATAAGTGATTATTTTAACAATGATGAATAATGGTACTTAACTAAATATTGGTATACAGCATTCATTATTTTATTTATGTTATTTTTGTTATTATTTTATGTGAACCTGATACCGCTTACACAACATCAATATCATACATTAAGTAACATGCTAAATTAAAAAGCACTAAATATTTAAAAAAACCTAATTGTATAATTTATTGACACTATTAATATGGCTAATTTGCAAACCTATGTTTCTTAACGGCTTTAGCAAATAAACTAAATCTTTATGCAATTGTTTAAAATAAACATATTATCTAATTATAATGATTCTACTTACGCTATTTTATTTTGAAAAACTGTAATGTCTAACGCCATTGCTGCATTACAAGGATAAAATTATCCGTCACTATTATTAACGTTTCAGTCAAGGATAGCAAGCAAATTAAACTGGCTGTTTTACAAACAGTTAAGAATTCATTTTTAGCTATATTCAACTTGCTTTAATCACACAATAAATAACTTATTTAATTTGCTTAAATTTTTTACTGAAACACATAGTTACCTGAAACTTTTTTACAAAATTTTTTCTTACTAATTATCCCATTAACTAAAAATAAAACACCGATGCAATTATGCATAACGAATCCTAATCAGTATAATTACAATAAAATGACATTATAATTTAAATATGAGATATATCTGTTTATGAACTCTGCCAATAAAACTGCCTTACTTAATTTTACTACTCGTTGGATTGAGCAATTCAAATACGCACCACAAAGCGAAGAACTACATGCCATCCCCTCGCCTTGTATTTTAAAAACTGACCATCTCACGGTATTTTGGCAACCATTTTTATTAGAACCACCAAGAGATCTCTCGATTGTTGAACAAGTTATTGGTATCATTTTACATCCCTCTGCTCACATTTTTTATGGTACACAATATGCTGGCAATATGACGGCTAAATTTACCGACACACATTTAACCTTAATTCAAGCATGGAACGATGATGACTTTTCAACTTTAGAACAAAATTTAATAGCTCATTTATCCCAACAAAAAAGATTAAAACGAACAGCAACCATTTTTATAGCTACGACAGATGACAGCACAAAAATAATTTCATTAAACAATTTAACGGGCGAAATAGTAAAAGAGGACTTAATTACAGGAGAACTAACGACATTAACTAATGATTTGATTTCATTTTTTAATCAACTTACAGTTTTTCAGTAACTATAAGAACGTTAAAAATTTTACAAAAATCTATTTTATCGTATACCTATTTGAAATTGTAACTTACAAAATAATGTGTATATAATGCAGTAATAATAATCAATTAAATAGGTGGATTATGTTTGAAAATTTGACAGCAGCACCAGCCGATCCCATTTTAGGGCTAGCAGACCTTTATAATAAAGATGAACGCACCAATAAAATTAATTTAAGTGTCGGTATTTATAAAGATGAAACGACCAAAACCCCTATTTTAGAAAGTGTCAGAAAAGCAGGGCATTTGTTACTAAATGACGAAACCACAAAAAGTTACTTTCCTATTGACGGCCTCAAATCCTTCAATATTGCAACGCAAACTTTGCTTTTTGGTAGTGAAAATGAACGAGCAAAAACTGCACAAGCACCTGGAGGAACAGGGGCTTTACGCATTATGGCAGACTTTTTAGCTCGTCGAACCAAAATAAAACGAGTTTGGGTTAGTAATCCAACTTGGCCAAATCATCGTAGTGTATTCCAAATGGCAGGCCTTGAAGTACGCGAATACCATTATTACAGTGCACAAACGCACACTCTTGATTTTGATGCCATGATGAGTAGCTTAAACCAAGTTACCGCTGGCGAAGCGGTATTATTCCATGGATGCTGTCATAACCCAACGGGTATCGATCCAACCCCAGAACAATGGCAAGCTATATCGGATCTTGCCTTAAAAAATGGTTGGTTACCGCTGTTTGATTTAGCTTATCAAGGCTTTGGACAAGGTATAGAAGAAGACGTTTATGGGTTACGGTTATTTGCCAATAATCATCCAGAACTACTTATTGCAAGTTCATACTCTAAAAATTTCGGTTTATATAACGAACGAGTGGGAGCATTTACATTAATTGCGGCAAATGCTGAAATTGCCGATCGAGCCTTTAGTCAAGTCAAAACAATTATTCGAGCTAATTACTCAAACCCTCCTGCCCATGGTGCTAAAATCGTCTCTTATATATTAAACAATGAAGAATTAAAAGAAGAGTGGATCGATGAATTAACAAGTATGCGTCAACGTATTCACCGCATGCGACAACTATTTGTAAAAACCTTACAAGACAAAGGTGCAAATCAAGATTTTAGTTTTATTGCCAAACAAAATGGCATGTTTTCGTTCAGTGGCTTGAACGAAGAACAAGTGCTAAAATTGCGTAATGATTATGGCATCTACATCGTAAACTCAGGACGTATCAACGTGGCTGGTATGACATTAGATAACATGTCCAGACTTTGCGAATCAATTGTTGAAGTACTATAGAAATTTTAATAATAAACAGTCATAACAATAGAAGCGCTCAAATAAAGGGTGTTTCTATTTACTTCCCCCCCTTTAAATTAATATGTTTTTTACTATAAAAAACAGGTTTAGCTTTGGCATACATATCCTTATTAATCAAAAATTATCCTAATGATTACTTACACCTCCCCCCTTCTCATTAGTATTTTATTCCATTTGGTTATATCAATAGAAAAACAGATTATTAGACGATACTGCAATAATTACTAATAATTATTAAGTAAGATAGTAACAATTATTGAGGATAGTTTGGTGGTGTCACATATTTTAGATTTTTTAATTTTGGGCAATAACTTTGGTACTAACGAAATGAGAGCAATTTGGTCAGAGACAAATCGCTTGCAAAAACAGGTCGATGTCGAAGTTGCTTTAGCTAAAGCGGAAGGCGAGTTAGGCGTTATTCCAATTGAAGCAGCCAATTCAATCATATCCAAAGCCGATGCATCTAAATTATCAATTGAACAAATTGCCGAAGAAGCAGCTAAAGCCAAACATTCGTTAATGTCAACAATTAATGCACTGCAAAAACAAGTCGGTGATGCGGGTCAATATATTCATTACGGCGCAACTACACAAGATATCGTCGATACTGCAACTGTTTTACAATTAAAACAATCTTTTACTGTAATTGAACGCGATAGCAAACTAGTGTCACTAGAACTAAAACGTTTAGCTAAAAAGTATCAGTATTTACCCATGGTTGGACGAACCCATGGCATGCAAGCACTCCCTACAACCTTTGGTTTTAAACTTGCCGTATGGTTAGATGAATTTATTCGGCACTTACAACGTTTAAGTGAAATCAAACAGCGAGTATTAGTCGGTAATATTAGTGGTGCAATTTGTACTTATGCCTCAATGGGCAAGTTAGGACCACAAGTTGAAACGCGTGCTTTAACAATACTGGGACTAAATACCCCTAATATCGGTTGGCAAGCAGCTCGTGACCGTTTTTCTGAATATGCATCAGTCATTGCGCTAATTAGTGGCACATTAGGTAAAATGGGCAATGAATTTTACAACTTAATGCGTACCGAAATTAACGAAGTTGAAGAACCGTTCTCGGAAGGAAAAATAGGTTCAACTACCATGCCGCATAAACGCAACCCAGCGGCATTAGAAGGTTTAGCCAGTTTGACAGCTCCACTTTTAAAAAGTGTCGCATTAATTCACGAATCAATGAAAGTTGAACATGAACGCGATGCCATGAGTTGGCGAGCCGAATGGATCGCACTACCAGAAATTAACCTTTATATTTCAGCACAATTACAGACAGCCCTTGCCGTACTTAAAGGACTTAAAATCAATGCAGAAAAAATGTTGATCAATTTATCACTACAAAATGGTTTACTACTATCTGAAAAAGTGATGTTTGAAATCGGCAAACGATTAGGCAAACAAACTGCACATAATTTAGTTTACCAAAGCGCCATGAAAGCATTTGAACAAAATCGACCATTTAAAGATATATTATTAGAAGATCCACGTTTAAATAAAGAATTCACCGAATCCGAACTTGATGCTTGGTTAGATCCAATTAGCTATATTGGCTCTGCACCTGAAAAAGTAGCACAAGTTATTCAATATGCTGAACAGTGTGGAGTATTAGCATGAGCTTTCGCTTAATCACTCATAAAGACATTCCTGCTTATCAGGCGCTATTGCATAATGCTTATCAATCCACCACTCAATTAGGCATCCATTTTGTCGCAGCAACAGTCACGCAATCGCAAATTGCTGACCATATTAATTCCAATGCCGTGTATCTATTTGAAAAAGAAGGTGATCTACTATCAACCTTAAGTATTCGCTTTCCATGGGGTAATAACCCAGGACCTTATGGGTTACCGCATTTAGGTTGGTTTGCAACAGCGCCACAATATAAAGGCAAAGGTTATGGTAATGCATTATGGGATTTTGTTGAACAGCAAATTCTAATTAACCAACTAAAATTACCTGCTGTCACGTTAGGCACTGCTGCAAATCATCCATGGCTTGCCCAAACTTATATTAATAGAGGCTATAAAAAAATAGGGCAAGCTAATTTAACACTCGATCATACCACACTTTATTTTGAAAAAATCTTAAATCATAAAAACTATACCGAATGGAAAAAAAGGAGTAATAAACAATGAAAAAAATAAGCAAGTTACTGTCCGCTCTTTTATTAACTAGCCTAGCCTTAATTGGTTGTGATAATAAATCCAATCACCAAGTAACAGAGCAAAATGTCATTAAAGTGGGCTCCACAGGACAAAGCTATCCAAACGGTTATAAACAAGATGGCAATTTAGTCGGATTTGATGTTGAAGTTACTGAAGCAATTGCTAACGAATTAGGCTATAAAGTCGAATGGATCATTGCTGAATTTGGTGGCTTAATGGGGCAATTTGATTCAGGGCGTTTAGATACTATTGCCAATGCAGTTGCGGTTACAGATGCTCGTCAAGCCAAATATGATTTTTCCAATACCTATAGCCTTTACGGTAGCCAAGTTGTTACCCACAAAGATAACAACGATATTAAGCAATTATCTGATTTTAAAGGTAAAACCATTGCCGGTGTGCTAGGCTCAAATCATATAAACAATCTAAAAAAAGCCTTTCCTAACAACGAAATAACAATCAAGACCTATGAAACACGAGATGGTGCAATGTATGACACGGAGTATCGACGAGTTGATGGTTATGTCAATTCTAAGCCAATATTACTGGCTGAAATTAAGCGTAAAAACCTACCGTTTAAATTAGTGGGTGAGCCAATTACTATTGAGCACGTTGCTTTTCCATTTAGTAAAGATGAAAAAGGCCAAGCACTACGTGAAAAATTCAATCAAGCCATCGAAAAGTTACGCACCAATGGCACATTGAAAAACCTTGCAATTAAATATTTTGGTGAAGATATTACCCTATGAATTTTAATGTAAACTATTTTTTAAGTGTATTTCCGCAGATATTACCTTATCTGCCTGTTACACTTTTTATTACCATCATATCGATTATGTTTGCCATTATATTTGGACTTGCGATTGCACTATTACGTAGCAATAAAATAATCATTATCGATTCGTTTTTTGCACTGTTTATTTCACTGTTTCGAGGAATACCTTCTGTTGTTTTACTGTTTATTATTTATTATGGATTACCACAAATTTTTCCTGTTTTAAAACAAATGGGCGCTACAACAGCAGCCATTATCTGCTTCAGTTTAAAATATTCGTCCTATTTAGCTGAAATTTTCCGAGCAAGTTTAAAGTCCGTTGATCAGGGGCAGAAAGAGGCAGGAATAACCGTTGGTTTAAGTAAAATACAAGTTTATCAAGGTATTATACTACCACAAGCTATGGTCAATGCTCTACCAAACGCCGGCAATATGTTCATTTCATTACTTAAAGATTCATCTGTTGCCTTTTTTGTTGGCGTGCAAGAACTATTAGCATCGGGGAAAATGTTAACTGCTAACTCATTCCTCTACTTCGAAACCTATTTAGCTGTAGGTATTGTTTACTGGCTAACTGTTGTTGCCTATTCTTGGATACAAAAACAATTAGAGCAAAAGCTCAGTATACCTTATCATCGTTAAGGAGTAAGGTTATGATTTCTGTTTCGCATTTATCTAAACGTTTTGCAAATAATGAAGTATTAAAAGACATCAACTTAAATATAAAACAAGGTGAAGTTGTTGCCATTATTGGCCCATCAGGCTCAGGAAAATCAACTCTGTTACGTTGTTTAAATTTACTAGAAAAACCAAATACAGGCACTATCAAAATAGGAACTGTATCACTTAATAGTAAGCATTATAGTATTAAAGAAGAAAGCAACTTACGAAAACAGTCCGCTATGGTTTTTCAACACTATAATTTATTTAAAAATAAAACAGCATTAGAAAATATAACTTATCCATTAATTGTTGGTCAAAAAATGGATAAAACCAAAGCAAAACAACAAGGATTATCATTATTAGAACGAGTCGGTATGTTGCCATACGCAACACAATATCCCATCACTTTATCGGGTGGTCAACAACAACGTGTTGCAATTGCAAGAGCTTTAGCTGTTAAACCAAATGTATTATTATTTGATGAACCGACTTCTGCACTCGATCCTGAGCGAGTACACGAAGTATTGCAAGTCATGCTACAGCTAGCAAAAGAACATATTACTATGATTATAGTAACGCATGAAATGGAGTTTGCTAAGTACGTTGCAGATCGAATTATCTTTATGGCTGAAGGAATGATTATCGAAGAGGGACCAGCAAAATCAGTCATCGATAATCCTCAAAATGAAATTACGCAACGATTTTTACGCCAGCTAACTGACGAAATTGATTTTGAAATTTAGTTAAAAACTATACTAACTAATGATAATAATTTAACATTTAAAGAGTAAATAAATAAGATAATAGAAATTGACGAATATCTAAACCTTTTGCTAGTTTATGAATGTCTGTTAATAATTGCTCTGCTTTAGTTTGATCTTTAATCGCTGAATGCAATTTTAACGACATTTCAGTTTGGCTATATGGGTTTTTAGGAGAACCTTTGGGAATATCAATACGCTGACTTATCTTTTTACCATTTTTAAGAAAAATATCAATAATTACATAACGCCCATTATAAGCTTCTGGATGTGGCGTAAGATGCGTTTGATAACTTCGTTTCATCTTCTGCATTAATTGTTTTATTGCATTTGAAATAGGTTGTGATGAAAACTGCTCAAAACCAAGTGGCAATCCTAAAAGAGTTAATGCTAAAACATATTCAGCCGAAAAACGTCCTTGCTGCGCCAATGAAGGGGTTTTATATATCAGTGCAGCATCACTATTTGGCGGTGCAAAATAAATAACAATATTATTAATATTATCAAATTCAAAGCTAGGATTTTGGTAAAGTAATTGACCTGCATCAGCAATATAAGCAGCAGCTGAACAATAAGAATAATTTTTAAACCATAATCCGGGATCCACAATCTTCCAAGTTTTACCCCAATGACTTAAATCAAAATGTGTATTACCTTGCCCATAAATAGCCAAAAAACCTAATTTATCATCTAAAAAATCCTGATCGGCATGTATACCAGCTCTTAACCATTCAACGGATTGTACAGCATGCTGTGCTGCTAATCCTGCATGTAAAAATTTGATCGGAGTACCCATTAACAAACGCATCCCTGATGCTTGTGTAGCTGCTAATGTTAATGCCTGTGATAAAAAAGGTTCATCATAGAGGTAACAAATAGCAGCAGTGGCAGCAATCCCACCCAAAGTAATAGTTGCATGCCAACCTTTTTCATAATGCTGTGGATTAACACTTTTACCCAACAAAGCCATCACTTCGATACCAATAACATAAGCCGTTAAAAAACGTCGACTATCAACCTTTTGTTCAATACTATCTAATCGAACACTAGCAATAAGAGCGGATAAAATAACGGCTGAGGGGTGGCCTCTAACATCTGAATGTACATCATCATAATCTAAACAATGCGCTTGGAAGCCATTAAAAAGTGCTGCTTGCCTTGCCGTAGCTAACTTTTTTTGACCAATCAGCAAAGCTCTAGTATTTCCACCCTCATCTGCTATCCATGCTAGTAATTTATGAACATCATCTTCCTGACAAGCTTGTAAACTACAGGCAAAATAATCGGTTATCCCCTTGATAGCACAATCAATAACTTGAGGATCACTGATTATTGAAGTATTTTTTATTAAAATACTTAATTGTTGACCTAAATTCATTTTATATTCTCAATAAATACAATAATTAATAAAAATAACCATTTAATAAAATAATTTGCTTTACCATAAGTAACATAGAGAAAAATAAATAAAAAGTTAAAGATTATATGGTTATATTTTTATAACACAAAGTCATAAGCATGAATCTATTTATATAATCATTCTTGGCAATTGTTTTATGTGCTAAGATATTGCCATCAATTGTATTTAACATCACAAAAAATAAGTCTAATTATGTCAATTTGTTATGTTGCTTTAGGGAGCAACCTTGAAGATCCGCTTGCACAAGCTAATCGTGCTATTGAATCATTACGCTGTTTACCTAGCACAAAAGTGGTAGATATTTCACCATTTTACCGAAGTAAGCCCTTAGGGCCACAAGATCAAAATGATTATCTTAATGCAGTAATTAAACTGACGACAAGCTTATCACCTATAGCATTGCTTGATGAACTACAAGCAATTGAAAAAGCACAAGGACGCGTACGCAAAGATAATCGTTGGGGTGCTAGAACCCTAGATTTAGATATTTTACTTTATGATGACTTAGTCATTAATAATGAAAGACTTACTATCCCTCATTATCATATGAAAAATAGAGAATTTGTCCTCTATCCACTATTTGATATCAGTCCTGAACTTATTTTCCCCGATAACGACAAATTGTACGATTTAGTAGCTAAATGCCCTGAAAATGGATTAAAAAAGTGGAATAATTAATTATCTTTATTAATAACATATAGTTGTACTATTTTTTTATTTTTTAATTATAAAAATGATAAAAAAAATTTGCCAAAGGCTGAATTATTGCTATAGTTTAGCGCTTTCAAATAATCTTTACTTAAGGGGATTGCAGTGAAAAAGGAACAAAAAGTAAATACATCTTCTCTTAGCCTGCTTTCAATTGCTGGGCTTGAGCCTTATAAAGAGGCAAAAGGCGAGGAGTACATGAACCCTAAGCAATTGAAACATTTCAAACTTATTTTAGAAGCTTGGCTAACACAGCTACAAGGTGAAATGGGAAAAACAGTTACACATATGCAAGATGAAGCAGCGAACTTTCCAGATCCGGCTGACCGAGCAACACAAGAAGAAGAATTCAGCCTTGAATTACGCGCTCGAGATAGAGAAAGAAGACTCATCAAAAAAATTGAAAAAACGTTAAAGAAAATCGAATCAGACGATTTTGGTTATTGTGAATCTTGTGGTGTTGAAATTGGAATTCGCCGTTTAGAAGCAAGACCAACGGCCGATTTATGTATCGATTGTAAAACGCTTGCTGAACTTCGCGAAAAACAAATGGGTATGTGATCCCAGTTTTATCTATCATTCCAAATCAGACCTATGCATTATATCGGTCGTTTTGCCCCTTCACCATCAGGGCCATTACATTTTGGTTCGTTGGTAACGGCTCTTGGTAGTTATCTCCAAGCTAAATCTTGTCGTGGTAAATGGCTTGTCCGTATCGAAGATATCGACCCACCACGAGAAGTCAAAGGGGCATCATCACTTATATTAAAAACGCTTGAAGCGCTTAATTTATATTGGGATGATACAGTCTTGTATCAATCATCTTGCAGTGAGCGTTACCGCACTGTTTTAAAAACACTAATAGATAAACAACAAGCCTATTATTGTGACTGTACTAGACAACGAATTCAAAACCTAACAAATGGTATTTACGATAACTTTTGTCGTGAACGACATTTATCTATCAATAATAAGCAACAAGTTGCTATACGTTTAAAACAAAATCATCCTATTTTTCAATTTAAAGATCAGATTCTTGGCTTACAAACAGTTGAAAAAGCAAGTGCGCAAGAAGATTTTATTATTCACCGCAAAGACAGCTTATTTGCCTATAACTTAGTGGTAGTTTTAGACGATCATGAACAAGGAATTACCGAAATTGTTCGTGGCGCGGATCTTTTACCTGTTACTGCAAAACAAATCTCACTATATCAACTGCTTGGTTTTTCTGTGCCAAGTTACTGCCATTTACCACTAGTATTAGATAAAAATGGCAATAAACTATCAAAACAAAATCATGCTAGCCCGATTGATTTAAACAATTTTAAAGCGTTAACCGTCCAGGCTTTACAGTTTCTAGGACAATATGTGCCAGAAGATTGGCAAGACGCCACTCAAAAACAGTTACTAGATTGGGCTATACAACATTGGCAAATTGACAATGTCCCAAAACAGAACAGCCAATTATCCACCGATATAAGATAAATTAGGGATGAGCCCTACACGATGATCATGTAACAAATGCTTTTCTGGTTTAATCATTAATGAAGCAAGAATTCTTGCTTTTAATTGTTGTTTCTGTTCTGAGCTTTCCAACAAATCACGTAAATCAACCGCCGCATCACCAAATAGGCAGTAATGTAATTTACCGATAGATGATACACGTAATCGATTGCAGCTTTTACAAAAATCTTTTGAATAGGGCATAATCAAACCAATTTTTCCTTGATAGTCGCTGTGCACATAAATCTTAGCAGGACCTGATAATGGTTTTTTGGGTTGTAACTCCCAACCCTGCGCAATTAGTTGTTTTTCAATAAAACTACCAGACAAGTGATAACGATTAAATATATCATTGCTTTCACCTGTTTCCATAAGTTCAATAAAACGCAACTCTACTGGAATATTTTTAATCCATAACAAATAATCATTTAAATTATCATTCATGTTTTTCATCAAAACAGTGTTAATTTTGACTTTTTTTATACCTACTTCTAACGATTTATCAACACACTGCAGTAATTCTTTAAGCTTATCTTGACCAGTAATTAATTTAAATAAATGGGGAGAAAAACTATCAATACTAATATTAATCGCATTTAAACCAGCTTGATGCCAATGGTGAATATTTTTTAATAAACGCGAACCATTGGTCGTAATAGCGAGTTCTTTCACGCTGGGATAGGAAGATATGAGCGATAAGATATCAATAAAATCGCGACGCAAAGTGGGCTCACCACCCGTTAACCGAATTTTACGCACACCAAGTTCAGTAAATGTTGCAACAACATGATTAATCTCACTGAGCGACAAAAATTTATGTTCCTTGTTAGGCTGATAACCACTTGGTAAACAGTACTGACACTGAAAATTACACAGCTCGGTAATCGACAAACGTAGATATTGAAATCGACGCTGATAATTATCAACTAATTGCATATATACATTAAACACCTTATCCAAATCGGGAAGCATAACCATTTCTGCGTTATACCGCGGCTAATCCACCATATGAAAATGCCACTTAGGTAAAAAAGCTTCAGAGTTTGATTCAGTCTAGCATAGGCTTTATTTTTTGACTATGAGCAAAGTGATTTTTATAACGCGTCTTCTTTCCAATTAATAGAAACTTATCTATAAAAAATTTATTTACATTATGTTAATTTCTGCTAACCTTATTCAATTAAATTAATTATTTTATAATCCTAATCAATATATAATTAACCGAGGAATAGGTATAAATTTATAGCATAATAGATAATGTAATGGAATATAAGTTATATAAAGTGAGTCAATTTTAAATAAACACTAATAATAAAAGTTCCATGACAAATAACATCGATTTTGCAATAAATTGACCAATAATGAAGAATGAAAAAGGCATTTGCTTTTTTATTAGGCTGTGAAGATTCAAATCTAAAATCTATTGATAATACATTATTGGAAAATATAAAGACATATTATCTTCAAAAGATTCCAAGTAAAGATAATCAAATCTGTTTTTATTTAAGAAATATCTTATTTCCTTATCAAACTAAACAATTAACCTATTCTAAACAATCTATAACAAAAGTTTGGGTAAATAATCAACTTAATCAACATTTGGATCTATTTAACCGACTTATATTTAATCGCAAAACAATCCTATTTTTATAACAATCAATTATTATGAATAACAAAATAATAAAATCTGCCCGATATCTAACAAATTTAAGCTTAATTTTATTCCCAATCTTAGCATTCTCTGATGATGCTAGTCGCTATATAACTTATAACAATCTACTTTTTGATCGTGACGGCACAGTTATTATCGATAACAGCCAAGAAATTGACTCAATAAAATACCAAGATCATTATTGGATTGTGCAGTTAACCAACAGTAGCAATAACCTCCTCTACAGCAATATAAAAAAGATAGATAATTTTAAATTTGCTTTTGAAAAAAAAGGCGACATATTAAAGTTTAAAATCAAAAATAACTTAACTTATTTGGGCGCCGAACGAATAGCCTATTATTACCAAGATACACATTTATCAGTTGTCATTGATACCGATGGTAATTTAATTACACCCAAAGGGCGTTATTATCTCGAAATCGGCCCCTTTATTAACGGTTATGCCGAAGTAACTACCCCAGAATATGATGAAGGCTATTTAAATCTACAAGGTAAATTTTTTAAAAAACTCCCTAAAACAACACTGACACAAAAAACGCAATCCCAAACCAAACCACAATGCAAAATAATCACATCCGATACAATAATGCAGCTATGTAAAAAAAATAACAGCCAATATCTAGTTAATAGCAAAACAGGCAAAGAAACCGATGTTGGTTCCAAAGCGTGGACGACTAATTTTGAGTGCATCCCACAAAACCTTTCAGCAGGTTATTTTTGGCTAGGCAATTATCAAGATGGTTATCATGTTTATCAAATTTATGATTATGATGGGAAAATGCATTATGAAAATCAGTTTGATAGCATTTCTCCTTTATACGGTAAAGTAAGTTGGGTAAAAAATAATTATAATTCTAAAAAATATCACCTTATTGATATCAAAGGTAAAACACTTGGTGAATATGATTATTATACAGTTAAAGATGTTGGTAAGGAAAAACTTTATTATGCCCAAAAAGCCGCACCCAAAAATCAAAGTGAGGATGAAAAAGAGTTATTAAAAATTTTGGATATAAATGGTAATATTTTATTTTATGAAGATATCGTCGGTCAGGCACAATACAACTTTTGCAACCGTAATTTTAAAGTATTAAAAAATAAGGAAAATAAAATAGTTTGGCCAACAGACTTAGAGCGAGAATGTCTTTTAGATCGTTATATTCAATCAGTAAAAACCGATAACGACAACAGTTATCGACATAAAGAGCAAGAAAGTAAAGCGATTGAAATACCAAAAGATAAAGTTCCCGAAATCAGCCGCTATTTTACACAAATTCAATCCAACAAAAATACCAATCCATTTACATTCGAAAAAGGTGATATTTATCTTACAGGTCCCAACACAACTAAAATTGAAGGTATCGCAGAACTAAGTATACCTGAAGGATATATATATAGTGAAAAATATAACCCATCTAACACAGAACATTGTGACAGGTTTGTTGCGCCAGCTTATGACAATCAAAACCGATTATGTATAAATGTTTATAAACTCGGATTTATTGACTTACTTGAAGTCAAAAAGTTATTTGATGACAAAACCAACATCGAAAATTTAAAAACAAAAATTTCTTCAAGAATAGAAGATTATAAAGAATACAAAGACTATCAAAAATTTGAATGGTTAATCGACCCTGAATTTGATTTTGAAAACCAAAGTTTAAAATTCGGCTATCGATATCACATAGCAGAAAGCGATCAAAACAGAACCAGTCAAATTATCGAATATATAAAATTTGCCAAAGACCACATCATTGTGTTTAAAAACGATTATTACGACGATTATAACGATTTTAAGCCAATGGAATTTGATTGGCTTAATCGCATTAAGGTTTTTGAAAAGGCCGATATCAGCTCGACTTATCCTTGCAGCAAATTATCAATAAAAGACTCGGCATTATCTGCCAATAAATTTATTTATTTAGATAAAGAATTTTGCTTTCCACTACCGATAACCACACTCTTTGAAAGATATCCTACGCAAACTGAATTAAATAGTTACCATGAGTTATTTTCCTTCAGGGAAAACCAATACCCAATAAAAGAGGGAAAAACCTTATGGAATTAATAAAATATCTTCTCAGCACAATAGCTGTAACAATAATCGGACTCACTCTAAATGCGTGTGATGCTCCGCCACAACAAAGCCAATCCGAACTCAAAAAACTGCCCGAGGTTTTTAATTTAACTGAACAACAATGGCAAAACGAAATCCAACAACGATTTGACACCATAAACGGTAATGGCGAACCAATAAAATGCATATCAATAGTAATGACTGCGCCTTATTACATATTTGACAGACGATACGACTCTGACACATTGATCCTATTACAAACGTTAACAGAAGCAGGCTTGCTAACAGAACAAATTGAAATTAGCGGAATGGATAAAAATCGCATCGTTTATATCTATAACCTTACCGAAGAAGGCAAAAAATACTACAGAAAATGGCCTAACTTGAGTTCGTCAGGATTTTGTTTTGGCAAAGTGATTGTCAAGTCGGTAACCAAAATAACGCCATATAGCAATTATATTGAAATTGAATATCAATATGTTATTGATAAATTACCCCCCAAATTAATGCCCCAAAATGAATTAAAAACCGATACCGTAAGGTTTTATTATGATGAACAAACAAAAAAGCTCTATAGCCGTGGTATTGGCTTAATTGTTAAAAACTATTGGGATTAATTATCATGAATCTAAAATATCCACTGATAACTACTTTCAGCTTACTACTATTTGGTTGCAATAATGTAGATTATAAGCAATCGCTACAAGAAACTTTAAGTAGAGAAGATAATCGTGCATTATGTTATTTCCTGCCAAATAACCAAAACATCTTTCCTAACGATGTGTTTTTCGATAAACAAACTGAAATACTCGACCTATTTGTCGATCTCAAATTCTTAAAAATCAAAAACATCACAGCCCAATTTTATGATGCCAATACAGATATAACCACCCTGCCTAGATCCCCCACCAAAATTGAAGGATTAAGATATCAATTAACTAATGAAGGTAAAAAATATTTTGTTGGTAATAAAGGTGCTTTTTGCTTTGGCGATATCATCATTGATAAAGTGAACGACACTTACAATATAGAAATGATAAGAGGAGGTTTTCAGGTCGACACAGGTAAATGGATAGATTATAACTATCATTATACTAATATCCCTGATTGGGCTTATGATCAACGTTTTGAGCAATACTATAAAAAAATTTCACTGAATAGTCAGATATTACACAGTGCCAGAGCAACTTATTATAATAGTAACAATAGTTATGAAACGGGAATTAATAAAACAAAATTAATTACTTTAAAAACTAAAGATGAAGAATAAAAATAACTTAATATTTTTATTTAAAAATTAATAAAAAATGAATACTCAATAAAAGTTGGATTTTTTAAATCTTCTTTTAAGAAATCAATTATCACTAACAAAGCCTTCTTATAGTTATTATAATCTTCAATGATACAAGTAACATTAAGAAGGATCCACTCAGTTTCCTCTTAACTCGGACATATCATTAATTTCATTTATTCCTGAATTCAAACATGAAGTGCAATTTTAAACACGGTGGAGTGAAGAAAGTAGAAAGGTGATTTATACTAGCACCTTCGCACCACCACAGTTTGGAGATTGTGATCCTCGCCAAAATATTAGACAGTGCCCGCCTCTATCATTTTTTCGTTTTGGTAATATTGTTGTTCATATTGTTCAGGTGATACCCAGCCATTGGCTGAATGACGGCGTATCCGATTATAATAGATTTCAATATATTCAAATAGTGCTTTATTAGCCTGCTTCCTCGTTTTGTAGTAACAGTCATGAATAATATGGGTTTTGAGTGTATGAAAAAAACTCTCAACAACCGCATTATCAAAGCAGTTTCCTCTTCGACTCATGCTTTGCCTTAGCTCATATTGTAACAATAATTGCTTGAAATCAGCACTGCAATATTGGCTTCCTTGGTCACTATGAATGAGTACATTTTTAGGAAAGTGACGCCGAAATAAGGCTTGTTTTAATGTATTACACACTAAATGACGGTCTATGTAGCGACTGGTTTGCCTAGCAATCACTTTTCGTCCATATAAATCGATAATCACCGACAAATATAACCAACCTTCACCCGTTTTGATATAAGTAATATCGATTACCCATGTCGTATTCGGCTTATCAGGGTTAAATTGCCTATCTACTCCATTAAAATATTAACAGATCAAACCTTTAGCACCCACTAACACTCAGAAAACCAATTTAGCTTTTCTCGTAATGCAACAACAGGCCCAATAATAATTAAACTAGGACTACAGGCTTGCAAAGATAATTGTGCTAAATCACATAACTGGCCCGATATTACTTTTTGTTTCGTTGTTGTGCCTTCTTCAACAATTACAATTGGCGTATTTGCATTCATACCGTATTTAATTAATTGTTTTTCGATGTTACTGGCTTGAGATAATCCCATATAAAAAACTAATGTTTGCTTTTCAGCGGCTAAACTCTTCCAGTCAAGGTGACTACCATCTTTCAAATGACCAGTAATTAAACGTACGCTATGAGCATAATCCCGATGCGTTAATGGGATCCCACTATATGCAGAACAACCTGAAGCTGCTGTAATTCCTGGTACTACAGAAAATGGAATATCGGCGTTAAATAATGTTTCGAGCTCTTCACCACCTCGACCAAAAATAAAAGGATCTCCACCTTTTAAACGTACAACACGCTTACCTTTTTTAGCTTGTTGTAAAAGAATCTGATTTATTTGTTCTTGAGGTACACAATGAAATCCTGCTCGCTTACCAACAAAAATACGTTGAGCATCGCGACGGGTTAGATTCATAATTTCATCCGATACTAATCTATCATAGACAATAATATCTGCTTGTTGGATTTGCTGTAATCCCTTTAAAGTCAACAAGCCCGCATCACCTGGACCAGCACCAACTAACACAACCTCACCACGGGAATCAAGTGAAGTATCAAATAACTCATTAGTGAGTTTTTCAACATGATCTGAATCGCTATTAGCAATCGCTTGAGCTAACCTATCATGAGAAAATAACCTTTCCCAAAACCGACGACGTTCCGTCACTGTTTGATAGGTTGTTTTAACTTTATTACGTAAATAACCAGCATATTTAGCTAATTTGCCCAAATGTTGGGGTAAAATGGACTCTAGTTTTTCACGCAATAATCTAGCCAAAACAGGAGCATGCCCTTCTGAAGAGACAGCAACCATAATAGGGGAACGATCAATAATTGAGGGCATAATAAAACTCGCATCTCTTGGAGAATCGACTACATTACAAAAAATACGCCTTTTTTCCGTCTCAACACTCACCCTTTGATTAGTTTCCTGACAGTCTGTTGCCGCAATAACTAACCATTTATCATCCAGTAATTCAGCATTAAACTCCCCTTGAACTAAAACTAGTTGTTTTTGTTCATTCCAGCATATGAATTGCTCGTTAAATTCATGCGCATTGACAGTTAAGCGGGCACCAGCTTCAAGTAATAATCGAGCTTTACGTTCAGCAACTTCACCGCCACCGACTAATAAGCAATCACGGTTTTCTAGCTTACAAAATAAGGGGAAATAATCCATAACACCTCAAAATAAAACATTATCTGTTTAAAAATTTATTAACAACTAACCTCTAATAATAGAAATTTATTAATTATCCTATTGTTAATTGCTTCGTTATTTTTTTATCACTAATTATGATTAAAACCAAATATAATCCTAATTAATTTAACGTCTTTGGGGGATTGCTTACCATGCTTTCCCCCTTATATTGGTTATTTTAACCACACTTACTAAATTAAACAGCTATTAAGCTCGATCTTCTTTGGGGGTTGAATACCAGTATCCCAGTCCCATAAATAATGCACCAGAAACAAGATTTCCTAATGAAACCCATAATAGATTATGACCAATTCCAGCTAATGTGTAAGCATCGCTATGATGACCAAACCACGAAAGTGAAAAAAGTGTCATGTTCGCAACGGAGTGTTCATAACCACAAGCAATAAATGCTAACAAACACCACCAAATAGCGATAAACTTTGCCGAACCTTCAACTCGATTAGCCATCCAAATCGCTAAACAAACTAACCAGTTACATAAAATACCTCTAAAAAATAATGCCGAAGCTGAAGCAGATGTTTTTGCTAAAGCCGCTGCATGAACCAAACTAGTATCCGTTGATAATAGAGGTGTTGAAGCATAAAAATACAATGCAGCAACAAAAATTGAACCTAATAAATTTCCTAACCATGTTTGTGGCAATACTGTCCACATTTGGGTATGAGTAATTTTTTTGCATTTTACTCCTAGGGTTAAAAACATGGTATGCCCTGTAAATAATTCAGAGCCAGCAATTACAACCAATGTTAAAGCAATACCAAACGTTGCTCCCATAAGTAAAGGTCTTATTGATGGTTCAACAAGGTTTCCTAAAGTAAAAATCAAAATAATACCTATTCCTACATAAGCCCCAGCCATAGCAGAACTTAGCCAAAAACCAAATGGGTTCGTTTTTGCCAAACGAACAATACGCGCAGCATTTGCTGCACATTTATTAATTGTCTCTGTATACATAATTAATTTATCCTTTTAAAAATACATTTAGCGCGACTTTACTTGTACGATCCCATCGTCATTAACATCTACTTCATAATGAGGGATTGAATATTGTTCATCTTCCAAACAATAACCATCTTTTAAACGAAAGCGTTGCTTTTTAAGCGGACTTGCCACCCATAACTCATTTTCATGTTCTGCTATAATGCCTCGGGATAAAACACTTGCCTTAGCAAATGGATCAATATTACTAATCGCATAAAGCTCAGCATTATTATAAGGGCGAAAAATAGCCACATGATCATTACCAACAAGTGCACAAACTCCTGTGCCAGGTAAAATCTCATCAAGTTTACAAATAGTTATCCATTGACTCATATTATTCCCCTAACATTACTTTACGTTCTTCTGCTGTTGCTGGGCGATGCTGATCACGCTCAGGTACGATTTGGACATTCTCATCACGTTTGTTACTATTAATAAAATGAGAAAATCGAATTTGACCTTCTGTATTTTCAACAGCTTCCTTCCATTCACATACCATTAATTTACGTAAGCGTGTCATTTCACTTTCTAACTCAGCATTTATGCCTAATTTATCGTCAATAATAACACTACGTAAATAATCAATACCGCCATCTAAATTTTCAAGCCAGACTGACGTCCGTTGTAATTTATCTGCGGTACGAATATAAAACATAAGGAAACGATCAATATATCGAATTAGTGTATTTTTATCGAGATCAGCAGCAAGTAAATCAGCATGACGAGGCTTCATACCACCATTACCACACACATAAAGATTCCATCCCTTTTCAGTAGCAATAACACCAATATCTTTACCTTGAGCTTCGGCACATTCACGCGTACAACCTGATACGCCTAGTTTAAATTTATGTGGTGCACGAATGCCTTTATAACGGTTTTCTAGCTCAACGCCCAAACCAACACTATCTCCGACACCGAATCGACACCAAGTACTACCTACACAGGTTTTTGCCATTCTTAATGCTTTGGCATAAGCATGACCACTCTCAAAACCAGCCTCAATAAGCTCCTTCCAAATAGCTGGAAGATCGTCTTTTTGTGCTCCAAATAAGCCAATGCGCTGTGAACCAGTAATTTTAGAATAGAGCTGATATTTTTTAGCTATTTGACCAACAGCAATTAATCCTTCTGGAGTAATTTCACCACCAGCACTACGCGGAATTATCGAATAAGTACCATTTTTTTGAATATTACCTAAGAAAATATCATTACTATCTTGTAGAGGAATCAAATTATCTTTAAGAATATAATCATTCCAACATGAAGCTAATAAAGATCCGACGGTAGGTTTACAAATTTCACAGCCATAACCTTTACCATGTTTTTTAATCACTTGCTCAAAAGACGTTAGGCCCTCAACACGGATAAGATGATATAACTCCTGACGAGAGTATTTAAAATGTCCGCATAATGCATGGCTGACCTCAATGCCTTGTTTAGCTAACTCTAAATTAAGAATTTGTGTAACAAGTGGAATGCAGCCTCCACACCCAGTCCCAGCTTTAGTTTCAGCTTTTATTGCTGCAACCGTATGACAACCAGCATTAATGGCATTAACAATTTTTTCTTTAGTCACATCAAAACAAGAGCAAATCTGTGCTGAATCGGGAAGCGCATCAACACCCATAGCTGGTTTTGCTCCTGCATGTGCAGGCAGTATCAGCGTATCTGGATGTTCAGGTAGATCCATATCATTAAGCATTAATTGCAATAAATTACTATAATCTGACGTATCGCCAACCAATACCGCACCCAAGAGTTTTTTATTATCATTCGAAACAACCAATTTTTTATAAACTGGCGTTGTTTCATCTAAATAAACATAACTATGACACCCTATTGTTTTTGCTTTAGCATCGCCAATGCTACCGACATCGACTCCCATCAGCTTTAGCTTAGCGCTCATATCGGCGCCTTCAAATTTATCTGTTTGTCCCATTAAATGCGCTAAGGCTATCTGAGCCATTTTGTAGCCCGGTGCAACTAAACCAAAAACCTTGTTTTGCCAACAAGCACATTCACCAATAGCATAAATATCAGGATCCGAAGTTTGGCAATAATCATTAATAACAATTCCCCCACGAGGACCGATTTCTAACTCGCATTCTTGAGCTAATTTATCATTTGCTCTAATGCCAGTTGAAAAAACAATAAAATCGACTTCAAGTGCAGAGCCATCCGCAAATTGCATGATTTTCCCAGCAGGTGTATGAATAATTTCTTGAGTATTTTTACTGGTGTGAACACCTACCCCCATCTCCTCAATTTTACGACGCAGTTGTTCTCCACCCTGAACATCCAACTGTTCGGCCATAAGCACTGGAGCAAACTCAACCACATGCGTTTCCATACCTAAGTTTTTTAAAGCTCCAGCTGCCTCAAGTCCAAGCAATCCACCACCCACAACAGCGCCTTTTTGACAACGCTTTGCACATTCTTGAATAGCATCAAGATCTTCAATCGTACGATAAACAAAACAATCCGAACCATTAGCACCTTTAATCGGTGGTACCCAAGGATAAGATCCTGTCGCAATAATCAATTTATCATAAGCAACAATTCGCCCTTGTTGAGAATGAATCTCCTTACGCTGACGATTAATTAAAATAGCCCGTTCATTAAGTAAGACTTTAATATTATTCTCTTCGTATAAACCTTCACGAACTAGAGAAAGCGCTTCTGCTGTGTGACCAGAAAAATAAGAAGAAAGATGTACCCGATCATAGGCAAGACGAGGTTCTTCACAAAAAATAGTAATATTGAATTGATTGGGCTGCATTTTATCAATTAACTCTTCAATAAAACGATGCCCAACCATCCCATTACCAATAACAACGAGGTTGGTTTTACTCATACATAACTCCAATTTTAATTTAATTAAATTGCTAAAAAATTTTAATTTAATAACATTGTATGAAACTGTGCATAGAATATAACTACCCTCAAGGATTACTACTTTAGTAGTATTTAAATATCAACTTGCTAAAACGCACTTAAAATAATTGCCAATTTTAGCTAAACCAGTATAATTAGCCGACTAAATAAATTGAGTAATAAAAATTGAATTACAATTCAAGAAAGCTGCCTTCACGTGAAACCTTAGCTCGAGCGCAAAGATTTAACGATGACATCGTTGATGTTTCTGGTGTTGATCTGGTTTTGAGCTTAATAACAACGGCCGATCTAATTCGTGCTAATATCTATGCGCAATTAGATAAAGATTACGGCGTTTCTGAAGGTAAGTTTGCCTTATTGATGTCATTGTTTTCAGAAGGTGAAACCTGTGCCAGTGATCTTGCTTTGCGCATTGGCGTAACACCTGCGACAGTATCAGTAATGGTTAAACGAATGCTGGCAGCGCCAGAGCCTTTAATCTCGATGTCAAAAAGTGGTGATGATGGTCGTTCTCGATTAATCACTTTAACACATACAGGCGAAAAGCTGATTCAAAATGCATTACCCAATCACCTAAAATCAATTCGCTCTTTTGCACAAGTACTCAATTCGCAAGAACAAGAGTCTTTAATATTGATGTTACGTAAATTATTACGAAAATAACGGACTTTAATCATTAAAGTTCTTCATTTCACTTAAATAGTTAGCTGACTAAATAAATGGAAAATAAGCTATATATGAAAAAAAATGTCAAAATTCCTGTTATCTTTTTACTCCTGCTAATCTTTGGCTCATTTTTAATCTTTTTAGGTTCAAGAAATGATGCGGTCTCGGTTGCCAAAAGCATCAAATCTGGTGTATTAACTGCCGATGAGATTAATATTGCCTTTCAAAATGTCGGCGGAAAAGTCACCAAGCGATTTGTAGAAGAATCACAAATAGTAAAAAAAGGTGATCCTTTAATGCAATTAGAAGATATCGATACCAAACTAGCTATCGATCGACTACAAGCTTTAGTTGATAGCCAAAAGGCGGCAGTAAACCAAGAACAAAAAAATATTGAAATCACTGAAAGTGAAACCAACCTTTCAGAATTATCAACTTGGCGAAAAATAGAAGAAGTGCAAGCCAATTTAGAAGCAGCGAAATCGGCTCGATACCTAGCTAATACTGAATTTGATCGCCAAACCCAATTACGTAAATCGGGGGGAAACTCGCAGTCACAACTTGATAATGCTCGCAATGTTTTTATTAATGCAAAAATGCAAGTTATTCAAATTGAAAGCCAACTTTCTACCTTAATGATTGGTGCGACGCCTGAACAAATTAGCCAATTTGAACAAACAAAAAATGCAACAGGAATGACAATACAATCAATCTTAATTGCACGACAAAAACTGTTAAACCGCCAAAATCAATTAACACAGCTTCAATCACAACTCGCGCAAGGCGAAGCTGAATTAAAACAACTACAGCTTAATTATGATCGACTAACATTAAGAGCATCTGAAGATGGAAAAGTATTAAAACTTATGTTTGAAGATGGCGAAATGGTACCAAACGGTGCGCCAGCAGTCTTATTAGAAACCGATCGTAAATATATCGACATTTATGTGAATGAAAAAATGGTTAATGACTATCAACCAGGCACAACGGTTACAGCAAATGTAATTGCACTTAACAAAGAAGTAAAAGGAAAAGTACGTTTTGCCACCGCTGCGCCATCATTTGCTGATTTACGCATGACACGAGAACGAGGTCAAGCTGATTTAACCTCTTATCAAGTCAGAATTTACATAGAATCAATTCCTAAACTATTAACTGGAATGACACTTGAGGTTGAAAAATGATGCAAAACATCATTAAATCCATGCTTGAAGAGCTTGACGCCATGTTGTCTGGCCATTTTATACCTTATTATAAAGTTTCGCTTGGCTTAGCTGCTATTGTTTCGCTTGTTTTTTCAATTGTATTAAGTCATGGAGCTGTGTTTGAAGGAAAAATTGCGGTTATTGATCTTGATGGTTCTCATTATTCGACTGAATTAATTAGCAAAGTCAATACATCGCCTTATATTGAAGTGACAGAAGTAATAAGATCGCCAGTAAATCCAATAACATTGGTTTCACACGACCGTAATTTAGGTGTTTTATATATTCCTAAAGGTCTAGAAAAAAGCTTAAAAAAAGGCGATCAAACCGTACGCCTAGGCTATTTTGCTGATGATACAAACGATGCACAAAATGCCAAAGTACTACAAAGCCTTAATGAATATATTCCAGAATTGGGGGCTGAACTTAGTGTTGGTAAAGTTGCAGCATTAGGACTTGGTAAAGAAGGCATTGAAGCAACTTTATCACCAATGCAACTTAAAACACGATATATGTTTAATCCAGCAAGCTCGTCCACCATATCGACGATTATATATTTTGTCTACTTTTTCTCGTCACTGACTTACGGCCTAACCTCATTAATGATTATTGGCCGCTTGAAAGTAACTGGCATGTGGGAACAAACAATAGAAAGAGGACTCTTACCTTTATTAGCAAAAACAATCCCTTATGCACTATTTTTTACAACAGCATTAACGCTTATCACAGCCATACTTGTTATATTTGGACAACTGCGTTTTGGCGGTAACTATTTTGCTTTTGTACCGAGCATATTTATGACCGGATTAGCATTTGGTTGGCTAGGATTGTTACTGTCTTGGAAAACTAACAACCCAGGAGAAGGCGCTGGTCGAATGATTTTCTTAGTACCACCCGGGTTTATCATGGGCGGTTCAACAATGGCTGTGGGAATAATGCCAATTTGGACTTACTATGTCAGCCATGCTTTCCCATTAGTTTGGTTATTTAAATTTTTCCGCGATTTTGCCATGCGAGGGCGTTCACTGATTGATATGTTAGCAACTTATGGGGCTTTCATCATCTATTTAACGATTATTGCTTTTGTCGTGATGATATTTGTTGAGCGAGCAAAAAAAGCGGCTAATGCATCATAATTTATTAGTAATTTTAGTTTCGAGCGTTTTAAGCATTATAAAAAAAACAATACAATACCTCGCTCGAAAAAAATAATCGATAAATTTATGTATATAAAAAAGCCTAATTTGTAGGAAAACGTCGAGTTATTTACAATTCATGATTAAAATAATCCTCTAAAAACTCATAAGACGTTTTCCCTGAAATCGCTTTATACGGTATAAAAATTAATAAAGCGTTTGAGCTTTTGTTTTCTAACCTTTGAATCGCTCATTATTTGCTGATTGTGCAACCTCTCAATTAACGAACGTATCACACTTTCGATTTAACCATTCGTTTGAAAGCAGGCAGATTTGGTGAATGTTTAATTGATACGATGGTTCTCACACATTTTAATAAATGGAAAACAAAGAAATCTAAATTCATCACAAAACGGTATAGAATCCTGAATATTTTTTACAAAATAGCGCCTAAATGTGAATAATTGGTTAAATATCTAATAGTTAGAATACAACTCACCTAGAAAATGACGCTATCTGTATTCCGTGTTTTATATTCAATGGGAGCATGTTATTTAATGTTTGATGAGATCTTTCAGTGCAATAAATGGCTAGACAACTGACCATAAAGCGGTTAGCCAAATCAGTGACGGTGATTTTTCTTTATGATATAGGCATCATCATCTGTTTGGGATACAGAGTTATGTCTATGCATTACAATTGTTTTTCAAATTACGGTAAACAACGCAAGTCATTCCTACAAATACTTAATGTGCTATCACTTAACACATTTTAACCAGCAGCGTTCAACTGCTGGTAATGAATTGTACGTTCTTGCTAATTCAAAACAACGCCTTGATCTTTCATATTATAATTTACCTGCACTACCGCAAATACGAATTTTATCTTCAACAATTTTTTTCATGGCAGCTTTTGCTGGCTGCATATAGTGTCTTGGATCGTTGACGTCAGGATGGAGTTTAAAATCTTGTTTTAAAGCATCTGAAAAGGCAATTTTTAATTCAGTTGCCACATTTACTTTGCAAATACCCAATGAAATCGATTTTTTTACCATCGCCTCAGGTATACCCGATGCACCATGTAACACTAGTGGAATATCAACTTTATTTCGAATTTTGGCTAATCGTTCAAAATCAAGTTTAGGCTCACCTTTGTACATACCATGAGCTGAACCAATAGCTACCGCAAGTGAATCTATTCCTGTGCGTTCGACATACTCTTTTGCCGCATTGGGATCTGTAAAAGCACTATCTTTGTTATCGACAATAAGATCGTCTTCTTGCCCGCCAAGCCGCCCTAATTCGGCTTCAACACTAGCATTATATTTATGACTAAAAGTAACCATTTTACTAACTATATCAATGTTTTCTTCAAAGGGGTGATGCGAAGCATCAATCATAATCGATCTAATTCCTGCCTCTATTTTTGTTTGAATATCACTGATATTTTCATGATGATCCAAATGTAACGCAAAAGGAAAATGATGAATGCTTGCTGCTGTTTCACAAATACTGATTAAATACTGTATTCCTGCGTAACTATAAGTTGCTGGCGTTGCTGCAAGTATCACGGGGGATTGCATCTGTTTAGCGGTATCAATAACAACTTGGATAGTTTCAAGGTTGTGTATATTAAATGCGGGCACAGCATAACATTCACGTTGAGCTTTTTTTAACATCTCTTGACTAGAAATAAGATACATAATTTAATCCTCATTAATCTGTTATTTTGCAATGATTTTGGTGACTTTAACGTGTTGATAATACTTGTCATAATTATCCATATTGACAAAACCGGTTTGCGATTCCATTGCATTTAGCATTCCCATAGTCATCGCACGTTTAAGCATTACCTCTACAGCTTCATTTTCATGAATGCTAACAGCAAGCCCAGCTAACGTAACATCACCCGATCCAACAGGATTAACCACGTTAATTTTAGGAATTGAAACTTGGTAATAATTGTGATGACAACGAGCAAAAGCACCGTTTTTACCTAATGAGATGATGATAAAAGCAATATCATTTAGTAAAGGATGATTAACGGCTTTAACTAATGAAGTTACATCATTTGGATCGATATCCATTTGAATAATCTGCTGTAGTTCATCTTTATTGGGTTTGATTAAAAAAGGTTTATTTTTAGAGATGAGCGTTTCTAATAACATCTTACCGGATGAGTCTAGCAATACAGGGATCTGATACTTATTTGCCTTTTCAATTAATTGAGTATAAAAACCGACTGGAAATCCTTGTGGCAATGACCCTGAAATAGCAATAACCTGCGCTTGGCTAAGCAAATTTAGGTAGTGTTCCAGAAAAACATTGACATCATGATTATCTAATACTGGCCCTGACTCTAGGATTTCAGTTTGATTTCCCTCATGTAAAATGGCAATACAGTTTCTTGATTCATGTTGGGTGATATAAAAGTTGTAATTAATATTATCGTTATCTAATTGTTTTTGAATATACTCGCCCGTTGTTCCACCAATAATGCCTGATGCAAGAACAGGAATACCTGAGTATTTAATGCCTCGAGTTACATTAAGCCCTTTACCTCCTGCGGTTTTTTTTACCTCTGAAACTCGATTAATATCATTAATCGCTAATTTATTTAATGGATACGATATATCCACCGAAGGGTTCATCGTAATTGTTAATATCATATTTTCTCCTACGCATTGATATCGTTGGGAGAAATAACAAGCTTAAATGATCACTACCATTAAATCGACTTGGCTAGAAGCAAAAATTTTTATCATTTAGGGTATCGAACCTAAACGAGTAATGGTTTTTAATATTTATGACCAATTAAGATATAAAAACACACGAGTGTAAGCACAAATATTAAACCGCTATTAATTTAATACCCTTTACCACAAATTCTTGTTTACAGCTACTGTCAACATCAGTATCAGTAATAATGGTATCAAGTTGGCTAAGTGGTAACACAACATTAATCCCATTACGACCAAATTTTGATGAATCGAGCACGGCAATCACATTTTTGGCGACATTAGCCATAACACTGCTGATAGTGTAACCTTCGTTAAACGTTGTTATTCCTCTTTTTGCATCAATTCCATCTGCACCAACAAACAAAATATCAGCAGAGATGCCAGTTAACGATTGCTCAGCAATTTTTCCATGAAAAGAACGCGTTTTATGTCTAAGTGTACCACCACACATAAATAGCATAATGTCACTATTGTCTGATAATATAAATGCAGAAGTAAGACTATTGGTAATCACAGTAATATGCTTCAATTTTACGAGTTCTTCAGCTATCAACATGGTTGTACTACCACTATCTAAAATAATAGTGTCACCTTCTTTAACATGTTTAACCGCTTCAATTGCAATACGTTTTTTAGCTTCTATAAATCGCTGATAACGTTCTTCTAATTGCAGTTCTTTAAATGATTTTAAGTCACCGTTATTTATGATTTTGGTTGCTCCGCCATGAAATCGTGTTAGCACTCCTTGTTTTTCTAGCAATCTCAGATCGGTTCTGGTTGTGACCTCAGAAACATTGAACTGTTCCGACAAATCAGAAACTAACACAGTTCCTTTCATATTAAGAAGTACTACTATCTGTTGGCGTCTTTCACTTGCATTCATAATATTTCCTTTTTCGAAAATTTTTTAGCAGTGTATAACAAACAGAATCAAAAGATAAGATTTCATTTTCAATCGCTGACTTAAATCAAAATAATTACATGCAATTTAATAAAATTTTGCCATTCATAGGACGACCATTTAAGGCAGTCACTTGTTTAATAAATGAATCAAATCCCTCTATGCCAGCAATCAGCTCATCAAGTTTAATTTTTCCATCCATAAAGTACTGACTTACTAATTGCCACTCTTTACCTGGCCATGGCGCTGAATAGTTCATCCAACTGCCTAAAATTTGTAACTCTTTTCGTAAAATCAGTCCAAATGTTTTTTCTGGAAGTGTAATATCATGATGAAGTGTACCCACCAAGGCTATCTTCGCTCTAGGGCCTGCAATTTCAATGGCTAAGTTGACCGTAACTGGTGAACCCGCCGTTTCTAATACAATTTGATCAAAGCGAGATAAAGATAAAGCTTGGTAAATCGCATCGGTGCTAAGATCTTGAGAATGATATACCATATCAGCGCCTAGTTGTTTGGCTAGATCGAGGCGCTGCTGGTTAATATCAAGCACCGCAACTGATTTTGCCCCCATTGCCTTGGCACATTGCATAGCAAGTAATCCGATTGTGCCACCACCAACGATGACAACATTTTTGCCCTCACATCCATTAGCCAATAACAAAGCATGCATTCCAACAGTCATTGGTTCAAAAAATGCACCCTCAAGCGGGCTGATACCTTTAGGTAATTTAAACGCATTTTTCTTATCTAACACAATATACTCAGCAAAACCGCCTGTTATCCTTGAACCAACAAAAGTATAATTCTTACAAAGTGAATAATAATGATTTTGGCATTCATCACATTTAAAACATGGTAACAATGGCACGCAAGATATTAAATCATCAATCTCAAATTCAGTCACACCACACCCAATTTCAACAACTGTGCCACTAAATTCATGTCCCAATGTAATGGGATAAAAATGAGCACCATGGTGAAATATACGCGGAATATCTGAACCACATAAACCACAATAAGCCACTTTAACTAAAATTTGATCTGGAGATGTTATTTTGGGCATTTCTATATTTTGTATAGATAAAGCTCCCCCTTCATTGACAACAACCGCTTTCATGTTATTTTCCTTTATTGGTAAACAAATTACGTTGATGTATTGCTTTCACTCGTTACTGAGTGAAAGCTTTCTGATTGATTTTGGTGATGACTGTTTTGGGATTATTTTATTACTCCATCTTCTTGATATAATGATTGATTTTTTAAAAATAACTGGTATTTTTGTGCACGTTTCCATGTCAAAAATAAGCAGAAAAGGTAAAACAATCCAATAAGGGCAAAACCAATAGGTTGTTTCAAGTTGACCAACTGAACCATAAGATAAGTAATGGGTGACCCACCTTGATCCATTGCACCAACTGAAATGCCATTATTCGTAGCCATCGTGCCTGCATTAATGGCTAGTTGAGTAGTCAATGGAACCATTTGGGTGGCAATCCAAAGTGTAATGGCGATAATGATAGAACCAGAAATAATGATTCTAAACAGGTTACCTTGATGAACCGCTACCCCCATTGCGATAAAAAAGCCAATAGTTGCCAGATCACCAAAAGGTAAAACTTCATTACCAGGTAGGATAATGGCGATAAAAATACTTAATGGAATAAATATTAAACTTGCCGATACTACCGTTGAATGTCCTAATAACAATGCTGGATCTAAACCAATAAGAAAATCTTGCCCACCAAATTTTGATTGCAAATGTTTACGAGCTTGTTTAGAGATCGGTGTTAATCCATCCATAATAGGTTTAATTACGCGTGGCATTAATAACATTACCGCTGCAGTTTGAATCGCTAGTTGTAGCGTTTCTTTCACCCCATACCCTGCTAATAAACCTAATATGATGCCCATGAATAAGCCTACGGTAACAGGCTCACCAAACGCACCAAACCGCTTTTGCATATCAACAGCATTAAAATTAATCTTATTAATGCCTGGGATTTTTTCAATGACAGCGTCAACAAAAACAGCAATTGGACCACAATATGCAGAAGTACCATGAGGAACCGCAATACCGTCAAGCTCAAAAAAATTTTTGGTATCTTTGGCAAACCAATCACCCAGTTTATAAGCAATAATGGCATGAACAATAACCCCTACAATACCAAGCCAGTAAGAGCCTGTTGCAATGTAAACAAGCGCGCCAGTAAATGTCATGTGCCATATATTCCAAATATCAACATTAACAACCCTAGTTAATCTTAAAACTAACATAATAATATTTACTGCAATAGCGATGGGAATGGCTACTAAAGCAATTTGTGAAGCCCAAGTCATAGGCGCTGCACCAGGCCAACCAACATCGATAACATTTAGACTAATATCAAATCTTTCAGCCATCGCTTGAGCAGCAGGCCCAACAGAACTGGTTAACAAACCAACAACTAGTCCTATACCAACAAACCCTATTCCTATATGAATTCCAGCTTTTAGTGCATCACCCAACTTCATTCTTAAAGCTAATGAAAACAAGATAATCACAATGGGTAGCATCACCGATGGGCCAAGATCGAGAATGTACTGCATAATTTCAGTAAACATAGATTTATCCTTTTAAAATAGATAATATTTTTTCTTTTAGTTGATCAATACCAACCCCTGATACAAAAGGCATTCCATGAACAATTGGAATATCACCAAAATTCTGATCCATTCGGGCTGTAGTACAGATCAAATCAACATCATCAATAAAAGTATTAATTTCATTAATGCGACATTGAATAAGATCAAATTGAATATTATTCTCGTTGCACAATTCTTTTATCTCTTCAGCAGCTAAAGTGGAAGTTGCAACAGCACCACCACAAGCAACAATAATCTTCTTTTTCATAATGCCTCCTGAAACTTATTGATTAAATATCACGTTATTAAAATGATCCACAACTTCATTTTGCGGAGCGTTTAATAAAAATTGGTAAAAGTCTTTATTTTGTAAATTTGAAAAAAGCGCTTTTAATAGCTCAATTTGATCCTCAGGTGAAGTCACAACAAGTGAAATAATCAATGAAATATCAATATTGCTATCATCATCAGCTCGATTAAAAGCAACTGGGGATTGAGTGCGAATAATAAAGATTGCAGGAGTATTTGCATGTTTTGCTTCACAATGCGGAATCGCCACAGCATAACCATCAAAAGCAATACCCGTTGGAAATAATGCTTCCCTTTCGATTAAGGCTTTTAAATGACTTTCTTTAACAATGCCCTTTTGTTGTAATTGCTCACTAATATAAGTTAATGCTTCTAATGCATTATCAAATTTAAGGTTGTTTTCGAAAAAAAGCTGAAATTTATTCATATTTGTTCTCCACTATTTTTTAGTTTATTTTTTCGAATTTGACTTTCGAAAACAAAACAATAACGAAAGATTATTGCCTTTCGAATTAAAAAGCAAATAAGATTTTATATTTTTGTGATCGGAATCTATTTTTCAATAGTAACGCTCAACTAATAGATAATTTTCTATTTATTAATAATTAAAAGTAAAACCTGATCCAGATCACAAATAAACTTTTTTTATATTGCAAATAGAGGTCAGCATGTCAAAATGTTACCCGTAACTAGTTGGATGTACGAAGGATCAATAATGACTAAAAAAAATAAACAAGTTTTTGTATTAATGGGAGTATCTGGTTGTGGTAAATCAGCTGTTGCCAAACAAGTTGCTTACAATCTGGATGCTGCTTTTTTAGATGGTGATTTTTTACATCCAAAGGCTAATATTTTAAAAATGCGGAGCGGTACACCTCTAAACGATGAAGATAGAATGCCTTGGCTTAGCTTAATCAGTAATGCCGTATTTGCTATGAGTAATGTTAACGATGTCTCAATTATTATCTGTTCGGCATTAAAACGAAAATATCGAGATATTATTCGCGGTGAAAATGAAAACGTACATTTTATTTATTTGAAAGGAAGTTTCGATGTAATCGCTGAAAGACTAGCTAAACGTAAAGGACACTACCAAAAAACAGGGATGCTTCAATCTCAATTCGATACTCTAGAAGAACCAACTACTGATGAAAAAGATGTCTACAACATCAATATTGAACAACCATTAGAAAAGGTTGTGCACGATACTGAAAAAGTAATACGCACAATATGTCATTGTTAAAAAAATAGAAAAAAATAAGACGAGGTCAATGTGAATCCGACTATTCAGGCTGTAACTCAACGTATTATTGAGCGTTCTAGGGCATCTCGTACCGCTTATCTGCAAAAAATAGAAAGAGCTATGCATAAAAAAGTAACTCGATCTAGTTTACCATGTAGTAATTTAGCCCATGGTTTTGCTGCTTGTTGTAGCGATGATAAAAGTGATCTAAAAAACATTTTAAAAAGTAACATAGGGATTATTAGTTCTTATAATGACATGTTATCAGCTCATAAACCGTATGAGTTTTATCCTGAACAAATTCGAAAAGCACTTCACGAAGTTGGCGCAGTTGGGCAAATGGCTGGTGGAGTACCTGCCATGTGCGACGGTGTAACTCAAGGCGAGCCTGGAATGGAGCTATCATTAATGAGCCGTGATGTGATTGCAATGTCGGTTGCTGTCGGGCTTTCACATAATATGTTTGATGGTGCTCTATATCTTGGAATATGCGATAAAATTGTACCAGGTCTATTTATTGGCGCATTAACGTTTGGTCACTTACCTGCTATTTTTGTACCTGCAGGACCAATGCCATCGGGCTTACCTAATAAAGAAAAGGTGCGTATCCGCCAGCTTTACTCAGAAGGTAAAGCTTCGCGTGAAGACTTACTTGAATCAGAATCGGCATCTTATCACACTAGTGGTACTTGTACTTTTTATGGTACCGCAAATAGTAACCAAATGGTTATTGAATTAATGGGACTACATTTGCCAGGGACGGCCTTTGTTCATCCTGAAACAGCATTACGTTATGAATTAACCAATGCTGCTGCTAAACAAATTACTCGCCTAACCAACCAATCAGGAAACTATATGCCTATTGGTAAAATGGTAGATGAAAAGGTGATTGTCAATGGTCTAGTTGCACTACTCGCAACTGGCGGTTCAACTAATTTAACAATGCATATTGTGGCGATGGCTAAAGCAGCAGGCATAATTATTAATTGGAATGATATTTCAGATCTATCAACAGCAGTACCACTACTTTGCCGAATTTACCCGAATGGTCCAGCCGATATAAACTATTTTCAAGCCGCTGGAGGGACATCTTTATTGGTTCGCGAATTATTATCGGGTGGTTTATTACATGAAGATGTTGAAACTGTAGTAGGGCGTGGACTTAGTCGTTATACTCAAGAACCTATTTTAGAAAATGGCAAACTTACTTTCCGTGAAGGTCCAACAAAATCATTAGATGACAGCGTCATTGCATCAATCAAAAGACCATTTAATTCTCATGGTGGATTAAAAGTGATGTCAGGAAATCTTGGTCGTGCAATTATGAAAACATCAGCCGTTGCACCTGAACATCAAATTATTGAAGCACCAGCAGTCATCTTTAATAGCCAATATGATTTAGATGCCGAATATAAAGCAGGCAAACTAGATAAAGACTGCGTAGTTGTTGTCCGTTATCAAGGCCCAAAAGCAATTGGCATGCCAGAATTGCATAAACTAATAACACCGCTAGGTGTTCTGCAAGATAAAGGTTATAAAGTTGCGTTATTAACTGATGGTCGATTATCGGGAGCTTCGGGTAAAGTACCTGCCGCAATTCATGTCACCCCCGAAGCTTATGATGGAGGTTTACTCAGTAAAATCCAAAATGGAGACATGATCCGTGTTAATGGTCAAACTGGCGAAATAACATTATTAGTAGACGAAGCAGAATTAGCCAAACGTGAACCTTATTCTTTCGACTTAACGGATTCACATCTAGGTTATGGGCGTGAACTATTTACCGTTATCCGAGAAAATTTAACTTCCGCAGAAGAAGGCGCCGTTAGTTTTTAATTCATTTATTCTGCCGCAAATCAGCGGCAGATCCCCCCAAATTATACTGAAACACCCCTATTTCCTGAAACTTTTTAACAAAAACTCTCTGTAAACTTGTCATTTAAAATAAATATAAAAAATAATATAAACTATTTCTTGATAAAATTATCCACCAATAGATTTACTACATCGCCCATTTTCCCTTGCAAAGAAGCTTTTACACTGTAAAGCGCCATTCCCATAACCTGCGATGCTTGAATTTCAGGCGGCATAACTAATTCATTAGAGCTGGTTTTAACATCTAATAATGCAGGACCTTGATGCGATAAAAATGATTGCATTGCTTCATCAAGAGAATCAGAGTTATCAACTCTTATCGCAAATAATCCCATCGAATCGGCAACTTTTGCAAAATTAGGATTCTGTAAATCGGTATAGTGATCAACTAAACCTTCTGATTTCTGTTCCAATTCAACAAAATTAAGTGAACTATTATTAAGCACAATAATTTTAATTGGCAAATTTTCTTGAATTGTAGTTAACAAATCGCCTAATAACATACTAATACCACCATCACCTGATAAAGTAATAACCTGACGATTAGGAAATGCTTTTTGCACGCCTAACGCTTGCGGCATTGCATTTGCCATTGTGCCATGTTTCAAACTAATGACAGTACGTCTTTTCCCATTGGTATTAAAATGCCTACAAGCCCAAACCATAGCAGAGCCAACATCAGCACAAAGCACAGCGTCTTGTGTCGCATATTTATCAACAAGCTCGGTTAAATATTGAGGATGAATCATTGTTTGAGACGGTACAGCTTTCTTATTCAATTTATCCATTGCTTTTATATACAATTGGCGACATTTTTCTAAAAACTTAGAATCTTGCTTTTCATCAACTAAAGGAATTAAAGCGGCTAACGTTGGCTTACTACTACCAACAACCCCCACACTCACTGGATGACGCCGCCCAAGATGAGTGGCATCAATATCAACTTGAATAATAATCGCTTTATCAGGATAAAATTGCGACCACGCAAAATCAGCACCTAACATAATTAACACATCACACTCTTTAATCGCTGTTGTTCCTGACTCCATACCAAACATACCAGTCATACCAACGTTATAAGGATTATCATACTCAACAAAATCTTTACCCCTCGATGTATGCACAATAGGTGATTTTAATTTTTCAGCAAAGGCAATAAGCTCATCGTGAGCCTCACACACTCCTTGCCCAGCGAAGATAGCTATTTTATGATTATTATTAAGTATTTCTGCGATTTGATTCAATTCTTCATTTGACGGGCGAATAATAGGTTTAGGATGATAAATTTTATGCCCACTATTATCTTCAACCTTAATTAAACTAATATTATAAGGTACCACTAAAACAGCTACACCTCGTTGATTAATTGCAGCTTGAACTGCTGCGGTTGTTATTTGTCTTGCTTGGGTTGGATCATTGATTTGCTGACAAAATACAGAACAATTTTTATAAATAGATTCAAAGTCAACTTCTTGCGGAAAATCGGTACCTTGTTGCGAAGTCACCAATTGGCTTGCCAATAAAACAACAGGTACTTTATTACGGTGTGCTTCATAAATACCGTTAATAAAATGCAAACTTCCTGGACCACAAGATCCAGCACAAGCCGTAATTTGGTCTGTTAAATAAGCTTCTGCCCCTGCGGCAAAAGCACCGACTTCCTCATGACGAACATGTACCCATTCAATATTACTTTTTTTAATAGAAGAAGTAATATGATTCAAAGTATCCCCAACAATACCATAACAATGCTTAACACCTGCTTCAGACAAAACATCAACTATAATTTGTGCAACAGATTTTTTTGATGACATATTCTCTCCTAAAGAGTTAACGATTAAATAGGTTTAGTTGCTTAAATTACACCTACTTTTCAATAATGCGAATAGGTCATAAAGAAAATAGCAAAAAATGTTAAAAAACGAAAAATAACGTAAAAAAAATTAACGATAAAGTAATTATAGCCATATAAACTTTATTTAGAGATATTCCCTATTACAATAAATCAAGGTATTATGTACAAAATGTAATCTGTATCATAGAGCTACTTTTTGTGGAACATTTGTCATCTGAGGATGGTTTAGTATCATCAATCGCTAAATTCTTACCTAATTATTTTATTGAATATTACCCACTTATTACTGTCTGCATATTATTATTAATAGCAATTTTAATGTTTTCGTTCAGCAAATTAAGAATGGACATTATTGCATTGCTCACAATAACGGCAATCACCATCACAGGCGTATTAACACCAGCTGAAGCCCTCGCTGGATTTAGCGATCCTAATATTATCTTAATTGCCCTTCTATTTATTATTGGTGAAAGCTTGGTTAGAACAGGTATTTCATACAAAATGAGCGAATACATATTAAAAGTCGCAGGCAAAAACGATATTCGCATTATCACCTGCATTATGTTAGGCGTTGCTTTGCTTGGCTCAGTGATGAGCTCAACTGGCGTAGTTGCAATTTTTATACCCGTTGCCATTAGCATTGCTAACCATACTGGTATTCATGTAAAAAAATTAATGATGCCACTTTGTATTGCGGCATTAATAAGTGGCATGATGACACTGGTTGCCACCGCTCCAAACCTTGTTGTAAACAGTGAATTAAACCGTGCCGCTTTGACTGAATTCAGTTTTTTCTCGATCACCCCAATTGGTATTGGTGTTTTAATTGTCGGGGTTATATATTGCATATTAACACGCAATTGGTTACTCACAGCAGAACAAGTTACCCCAACTAATACCCAACCACAAAGACGAAAAATCACCGATTTAATTCGAGACTATAAATTAATTGGCCGAGCCCATCGAGCACAAATACTAGCTGGCTCACCTTTTGTTGGGCGCACAATTGATGGCTTACATTTGCGTAGTGAACATGGTGTAAATGTTATTGGTATTGAACGTTGGCGCAAATTCCACAAAGTACTAATCCCCGTTAATGGCTCAACCGAATTTCGTGAAAATGATATTTTATTACTCGATATGTCACACTCCGAAGCCGATTATCGAACCTTTTTAAACACCAACAACCTTGAACCGAAAGTATTACGAGGTGAATATTTTTCAGAACAGGTTAAACAAGTCGGCATGGCCGAAGTTGCCCTGCTCCCAGAATCGACACTGTGTGGAAAAACACTTAATGAAATTGATTTTAGAGGAAAATATTTCCTGACTGTAATTGGTATTTGGCGTAATCATGCACCAGTTGAAACAAACAACTTATTCCAAGAACGTTTAGAAATGAGTGATACATTACTAGTTTGTGGTGACTGGGGTTCGATCCAAAAACTACAAACTCGAACCAATGACTTTGTTGTATTAGACTTTCCGGCCGATATCGACGACATTGCACCAGCAAGCTCACAAGCACCAGCGGCTTTAATTAATCTCGCCATTATGATTATTTTAATGGTGACAGGTATTGTGCCTAATGTGGTTGCGGCATTAGTCGCCTGCTTACTGATGGGAGCAACACGATGCATTGACATGGCTAATGCCTATAAATCCATACATTGGCCAACCTTAATTCTAATTATAGGTATGATGCCTTTTGCACTAGCACTCAACAAAACGGGGGGGATTTCGCTCATATCAGCTTGGCTTGAAGTCCACTTACGCTCTTTCGGCCCATACATGGTGCTAACATTTGTTTTCTTATTATGCTCAACAATTGGATTATTTATATCCAATACTGCAACAGCCATTTTAATTGCGCCAATCGCTATTGATTTAGGACTAAAATTTGGTTACTCACCTTATCCATTTGCCATGACGGTGGCAATTGCCACATCAGCGTCATTTATTACGCCCGTATCCTCACCGATTAAAACCATGGTAGTAGCACCGGGAGGATACAGCTTTAGCGATTTTGTCAAAATTGGCGTACCGTTAACTTTTTTAGTAATGGCGGTGGATATTGCTTTAGTACCGGTGTTTTTTCCGTTTTAAAGCCTAACTATGGTAATGATTGAAAATAATACTAATATAAAAGCATATTTTATTAAATTGAGAAATAGGAGAATTTAAAAATGATGAATTTTTTACAAACCATTATGGGACTTGCAGTTTTTGCTGCATTAATTATCGGACTGTTGACTTTCTTAGGCATATTTATTCTATTGCTATGTTACACAATTATAAAGCAAGTAAAATCAGATAAAAAAAGTGATAAAATAAGTGATGAAATATTAATACAACACTATAATATGTTTAAAAAATACAAAGATAGTGTTGCTCTTGCAGTTTTGTGCTACGGCATTCTTTATATGTATGGCATGAAATTAAATCAAAAAGCTTTTGATGCTTATAAACAATGTATGATTAAACGTAATTTACCTTTATAATTTTTACTCACCAATTTAAACATAGTAATGGCAACAACAAAATAATCCACCAAACCTCCTGTTTTGCGTGCTGCTCTTACTTATAATTGTCATTACATTCTGACACCATAAAGAAGATTCCCATATTTACTTTACGGTGTTGTGAGCGTTTATTTTGATTTAAAACCATCAAGATATAGAATTTGATTGTATTGGAATTTTTGTTTTGCTTTTTTAAATTAAATCTGTTGGTTACAGCGTGCTAAGATTTTGTTTGGTGTAGTGGTTTTAGACGTTTTAGCCTTTTGGTGGAATAAATAACAATAGTGGCAAGCAAGCTATGCGAATTGCCAGATCCCATTTAACAATCTCATTCTTAGCTGTACAGAATAAAGCCTACTTATATTTACTCATATTATCCTGATACTCGCCTTTTCGAGATCATTTTCACTTTGCTCAAATATTCAAATTTGTTACAGAAAATATATCCGCCAGCGCTCAGTTTTAACTCATCCGCTATAATTCGTTCTTGACTAGCGCAGCCAAACATTCCTGTTGGCTTGGCCTTATGGAATTTCGCATAAAATTCGCCAAATCGGACGTTAGTCGAATGTTATTTATTCTATAAAAAAGTCTGAAACATTGTCGAGCTCAAATAACTGTATAGCTGTATAATTGAATTAAAAAAACTCAATAAAATTAGTTAATATAATTTTTTATTATTTATTGGCACACAGGCCTATCAATTTTCAAATTTGAAACCGCTTTATTCATTTGTTTAATCATATCTTTAGGGCTTTGAGCAATATAAACTTTTCCTCCTGTTGCATTAGCAATACAGTCAATTTTGTGTTCACCAGCAATATCCACAATATTAATCTTTAATCGTGGTTTTTGTGCAGCTATATAATTTGCTAATGTACAAATATTTTTCCTTGTACAATTATCTTCACCATCGCTAATAATAAGAATATAATCATCACGATTTATGCCATCAAGCATTTTACTCGCTTTTTCTAAACCATTATATAAAGGTGTTCCTCCTCCTCCAGCTGCAGTCGGTGTTAAGTTTCTAATTCTATGCTTTAGTGATGGGCGATTTTTGTAATTATAAAACGGCGAAACTTCTGCTGCTGGGCAATTAGTCAACGTTACCAGTGAAATACCAATATTCGGTTGTATTTTATCAATACTCGATGTAGCCACACTCTTACTACTTGATAAACGAGTTGGTAAACGGGTCATACGCTTTTCGTATTTGATTCTTTCTTCTTCTGACATATTACTACCATACGTCAAATATCGAAAATATTGTTCAACCGCTGATGGCGATTCATTTAATGTTACTGTCATTGATAATGAATTATCAAACACTATTGCCATTTTAGATGGATTAGGATCTTTATTCATCTCTTCTTTGGTTATACAGTTCGGTGGATTTTTTACCTTTGGCTTTAACGGTGGCTGAGGTATCGGTTCAGGTTTAGGCTCTGATTTTGCAATTGGCGTAGATTCTTCAGGCACGGTATCTTTTGGCTCAGTAACAGGCTCAGACGCCGGTTTAGGTTCAGGCTTCTTCACTATAACAGCCGGCGCAACAATAGCTATAGGATCGGGAACAACTGTTTTTTGTTTACCAAAAGGGCAAAATAAATACCACAGAATACCAAGCAAACCAACAAGCAATAAGGCTAATAGTAAAAAATGCCACCAACGCCAAAATGGTTTTAGTGGAATAACTGGAGCTACTACAGGTAAAACTGGTTCTTCAAAGGTATTAATAATAACGGGCTCATCATTAATAACATAAATTAGGTTACCTAAACTTTTAATTCTTGGAAGCCATGCTGAAACTAAATTTCGCTCTTCATCGTTTAATGGCATTAGTTTAATAGCATTTTCAATATCATTAATACGTGTTTGTAATGTCTTGGCTATTTTGTTTCTATGCGATTCATCGACAAGACTATCAAGTAATATAGGTTGCCCTTCAAGATTAGTGTACCATCCAATATATTCATTGTTATCAATCAATTTTGGTATTGCTAAAACCGAAAAAGTACGATCAGTTAAATGTGATTTTAATAATAATATTAAGGAATTATATTGTTCTAATAGAGAAATTTTCTCTAGATTATTATAATCAAAGACTATCCGCGTTATTCGTTGCATTATTGATTTAATTCCTTACATTCTCATATTATTACTCTAAATAATGTGCTAAATCTAACTTTTATAGATAAAAATATAAAAAACGATACATTCGAGCTATGTAATTGTATCGTTTTATTTAAAATTGATTATTCGCATATAGGTTTACTAATATTCATACTCGAAATAGCTTTATCCATTTGGTTAATTATCTGTTTTGGACTTTGAGCTATATAAACCTTACCTCCAGTTTTGTTTGCTACACAGTCAATTTTATGCTGCCCAGCGATATCAACAATATTTATTTTTAAACGAGGTTGTTGAGTGGCAATTTTGTTCGCTAAAGCACAAATATTAGCTTTGGTACAGTTATCTTCACCATCACTAATAACTAATATGTAATCATCACGGTTTACACCATCAAGCATTTTACTTGCTTGTTTTATACCACTATATAAAGGTGTTGCGCTTTTATTTTCTAATGGTTGTAACCTATTTATTTTATTTTTTAACTTGCTTCTATTTTCATAATGATAAAATGGAGTAGTTTGTGCAACAGGACAAGCAGATAGAGTTACTAGCGCAATATTAACGTCTGCTTGTATTTTATCAATGCTCGACAATGCTACTTTTTTACTTGTTGATAACCGATTTGGTAAGCGAGTCATTCGTTTTTCATATTCATCAATTTCTTGTTGTGTCATTGAATAAAAATCAGCATGCAAGTATTGATTAATGGATGCCTGAGTTTCCATTAAAGTCAATGACATCGATGCTGAATTGTCAAATATCATAACCATTTTTGGTGTGTCTGTATTATTCGCAATTTCTTCACGAGTAATACAACTTTTAGGTGCTGGTATCGGTTCAGGCTCCGATTTTACAACAGGTTGTTGCTCTTCTTTTGGTGGGTCTGATTTCTTTTCTTCAACTGGCTGAGTAATTACAGGCTTTGTATCAGGAATCGTAGGCTTTGCTTTTCCATATGGACAAAATAAGTACCAAATAATACCAAGCAAAGAAAGTAATAATAGGGCCAGAAGTAAATAATGCCACCAACGCCAAAATGATTTTGGAAGAATAACTGGTGCTGGAGCAGGTAAAACAGGGTCTTCAAAGGTATTAACAATAACCGGCTCATCATTAATAACATAAATATGATTGCCTAAACTTTTAATTCTAGGTAACCATGATGAAATGAATGCCTGCTGCTCAGCTGTTATGGGTATTAGCTTAACAGTTGTTTCGATATCGTTAATACGATATTGTAGCGTTTTTTCTATCTTAGCTTTAAGTGATTGATCACTAATTTCGTTCAATAAAACAGGTTGTCCTTCTAACTCGGTATACCAACCAATATATTGATTATCGTCAATCAATCTTGCTATTGCTAAGATAGAAAAAGTACGATCAGTTAAATACGGTTTTAGCAATGCTAACAATGAATTATATTGATCTAATAAAGATATTTTTTCAGAATTATTACGATCACACATAACTCTTGTTATTCGCTGCATTGCCTATTTATTCCCTTTTATTTAACTTCAGTTTTTGTTTGAATATTGATTAAACCAGAATATATTTATATATTCAGTGCCTTTTGCAATTGTTGAAGTTTTTTATTTAACTTTTCTAACTCAACTTGTTTTTCAAGTTCAGAACTACCTGAATTGTTAACTTTTTTCAGTTGCTGTTCTATATCTCTGACTTGAGCCTGTAGATCGTCACGGCCTTGGGCTTTTTGTTTAACTTCATCAGTTAGTTTAGTTAAATCAGTTTTTAATTTTTGCTGCTGTGCCTGTTTTTGTTTAATGCTTAATGAAGTGTTATTTTTTTGTTTTTCAATTACAGCATAAATTTCTTTAAACTGCTGATTAGCTCTTACTTCATTCTCTAGAATTTGCTTTTTTTGATCAATTCGAGCTTGGTAATTCCCTGAATAATTACAGCTGATTTTGTCCATAATACCAATGTTAGTATTAGTTGGATCACACTGTTCGGGCGTTGTTGAACAACCAACTAAAAAAATAAACGGGCTGAGTAATAGAAGATATTTTTTTTTCATAATTAGCTAACCTTAACCGCTGAACGTTGTTTTGTAACAAGATTAATTTGATTTTCAAGTACTGAAATTTGTTTATGTAATTGGCTTATTTGTTTATCAAGTTTTGATACATTCATACCTGATTGTCGTTCTTGAGATGATATTGAAATCCAATCATTTTCAACGCCTCTCATGCGTTGTAATTTATCTTGTAAATAAGCAATATTAGCATCAATTTGAACTAAATCTTTTTGAGCCTGTTTTTTATTTAAGGTTTCTTTTTTAATTTGATTATTTAATACATTAAGTGTCGCTAAATTCTTATCTAATACAGCTTTAGCTGTTTCAGTTACAGCTTGTACTTCGTAAGTGTTTTGTTGAATATCTTGGATGTAAACATCGAGGCGCATTTCAGCATCCGCATATTCTGCTCGTTTGTTGTCAAGATAATAGTTTGCTCCCATCATAACACCACAACCTACGGCTGCAGACGCAATACATACGCCTGTTTTCCCTCCTGCTAGCATACAGCCAATACCGCCCAAACCAGCACCAATAGCACAGGATTGCCACGCTGATTTACTAAAAAATTTAGCTGTATTACTTTTGGCCAATGCGGGATCGACATTTCTGGAGCTCACTCCGCCAGAACCTTGGCATCCTGTTAGAATAAGCGATACACACAAAGCAAGTGTTAGGATAATTTTATTCATCATTTATTTCCTTTTATTTCGGTACATGTTTGTAGCCAAATCGTTCGTTCGATTTTTCCCGATTCAATATATTGATTAATATGTTTGAAGTAAAGTTTTAAATAATCACTCATATTAGCTTTGCCACTATTTTCTAAAATAAATTGAGTTGATTTGGCTTGATCATTAATCGTATTTTTTTCGTAATTTGACGCAGTATTAACTATTGTGTCAGAATAATATTTCAATATAAAATCCCGTGCACTTTTAGATTCATCAACAACTTTTTTTAAATTATCTAGCTTCGCTTTTGAGCACATATTGTCATCTTCCAATGCGTCTGTTTCTTTTGGATCACAAACCTCATTGGTCATTGTTTTATATAAATTGTCATTATACTCAAATTTGCTGTTTAAATCTGAAACATTAGCGCACAAAAATGCGCCTAGCTGTAATGCCGATTGAATGGAACGATCCCGTTGTTCATCTCGAGCTTGATTAGCACTTCTTAAAAGCGTATTTAGTTTATTTAATTCTTTTTTTGTTTTTTCATCTTCAACTTGTTTGGTGATTTTTTCAAGCTCATTAACGACATTACCATTTTTTGTACTGTCTGTTTCGTTACCTAACTGACTCCATTCTTTATCTAACTCTTTGATTTTTTCATTCGAATTCATCACTTCGGTTGTATAAACTAAACGAAATCCAACATCTTTACTTTTATACGCACCTTTATCATCATAAAAAGGTTTTTCGGTACGAAAAGCACTGGTAGTTGATGATTCTGGTGTTAAATAACTCCCACCACGGACAATCACTCCACCTTGTTGACCATGGTAGCGATCTAGTTTATTCATTCGAAACGAATCAAACATCATTTCGCTTGCATTACCTAAAATATCATAAAGATCTAGCGGGTTAGGTTCTAACCTACCAATCAGTTGTAATTTACCATTAGCAGATTTTGCGCCAGAAAACCATGCATAGCTTTCGAGATTACCTTTCATCGGAAATAGGGATTCACGAAACTCCGATTCTGTCACTTTTGACCCACCGCGAGCGGCATACTCCCATTCGGTATTATTAGGTAAACGAACATAACCATTAGGTAAATTACTTGATTTTATTTTTGATTGGTTTTCAATTAACCAACGATTATATTTATCCGTAAAGGCGATGACATCAAACCAGCTAATATCAGTAATGGGAAAAGAAAGATTTACTTTAGGAGTTGGGCAAGTCTCGTTCATTACTGATTGATATTGCAATGCGGTAATCTCATATTTACCTATCAGGTAATACCGTTCTTTACCTGCATCAGAAAAACTACCAGCAATATAATTAGGTGTTGCATACTCGGCAAAACCGAGTTCTTTTTGGTTACTGCCTAAAATGATTTTAATATCATCTAACGGTTTATTGGTCGGGGTAAAAACCTTTTTCATCACTAAACTGCCATCACATGGCATAGGTAAAATCACGTCATCTTTTGTTGGTTTGGGATTATAAAATTTACTATCCCAAGGTTGAGCAAAACTTAATGATGGATGTAGATTAATTGCAGCCAATCCCCAACAAGCTAGTCGGACGTATCGAGTACAATTATGCTTCACGTAAGCTTTCTGCTGGTTGAATTTTGATAGCACGTCGCCCTCCTATAAGCACAATGCCTGCAGCAATAAATAAAGTGAGTAAAAAGGCTATGATAAGATGATAAAATTGTAATTGACTTACAACAGATTGTGAAACCAAATTTTTACCTAAAACTAAATTAAACGCATAATTACCTATTACAAAAAGAGTACAAGAGGCAACAAAAGCCAAACAGCTTAAAATCATAGCTTGGTTTATTAAATAAAGCATAATACCTTTAGAGCGAAAACCGATTAATCGCATAAAGGCAATATCTTTACGTTTGCGTTCAATATTTGATAAAAATGATCCTATAAATGATAAAACACACCCTAAAATCGCTGTAATTGCAATAACGCTAAAAATAAAATTAAGTACTCTATTAATCGCTTGCATGTTTTCAATTGCGTTAGCCTGTGTACGCGTTTCAATGTGTTTTTCTCTTAATTTAAATGCTAGTGGTGATACATTATCAAGTGAGTCTGCATAAATACGAGCTCGTGCGAACGAGGTATGTTCAGGTGGATTTAATTGTCCTGTTGAGGTTGGAAAAATGTCACTTTGATAACCATCATAATAATTTTCCATATCAATAAGTAATTCTAAAGTAACAAAAACCGCGGCACGGCTATAACGGTTTTCGGGAATAATGCCAACCACATCTAATTCAGTCATGCCTTTTTCTAGTTTTCCATCAAGCTGCCTAGTAATTACCATTTTGACTCGACTTCCTACTGTTACTTGCATTTTTTCGGCTGATAATGAACTTAATAAAATTTGTTTTTTATTATTAAGTAATGGCAAGTTTTTTGTTATTGGATCATCTTTGGCTGTAGGTATAATTTCGGCATTATTAACAAAATGGCTAGCATCTTTCATTAAATCAGCTTGCGTATTTAATGAACGAGTTAATGGAATAACAAAAGCTGTTTCTGGCTGTTTCTTTATCCACTCAAACACTTCATCTTTTAGTTGTAAATTACCAACTATTTTTACTTCTAAATTTTGCGGGTCATTAAGCAATTGCTCTCGAAGTTGAGAAACCACACCATATTTTAAACTAAATAGCAATAATAGCGGTGTAATTACTGATATTACTGAGGCAATAATACAAAATGAAACTTTTTTGTCATACCATAAGTCAGCTACAGACAAACGAGTTATAAGTAACCATTTTGATATTGCTTTAGTCATCTTTTATGCCTTATCTTGTAATGGTAGAAATTCCGAAGATTGTGAGGAGGTTAATTTAGCCGATAAAGTAAATAATCCTTTGTTAGCTATACGCTGCAGGTCATGTGTTACAATCATGGCAGCTATATTATCCTGCTGAGCTTGTTCTATAATTAAATCAAAAAGTAAATTTGCATTATAGGGATCCAATGCCGAAGTCGGCTCATCGGCAAGTAATAACGCAGGTTTATGAATAATAGAGCGAATAAAGGAAGCTCGTTGCCTTTCACCAATTGATAACTGTTTAGGATATTTATTTAGTAAATGAATAATGTTGAGTTTTTGCACTAAATAATCAAAGCGATCATTATCCACTTTTTTCTGTAATAGCTTTAACGATAATAAAATGTTGTCACGAACCGTTAAAAATGGCAGTAATCCACCTGTTTGTAACATAAAACCTAAATACTTAGCACGAACATCTGCCAATTGATCTATTTTATCTTGTTTGATGAGTGTTGCAATATCAATATCACAACTATCTATAGCCAGATTATAACAGCCAATTTCGTCTGGTTTTAGAATCATCCCCACCATTTCAAGTAAAGTACTTTTACCTGCACCACTGTCGCCCTGAATAACGACCACCTCACCAGCTTTTACAGTTAGCTTTGGTAGGCAAACACTAAAAAAGGATTTGCCTGTTGAGCGTGAAATTGCAATTTGATTGATGGTTAACATATTTTCTAACAACACAACTTTATGGCAACATTTCTAATGGTATAGGATACACATTCTCACGCGGATCGCTACCTTCAGCTAATGAAATCCAACGATCTACATCTGCATTACATTTTTGATAATAGCGAATTTTACTATTTAAATTACGAATAAATTTTTCTTGTTCAAGCCCACTCATACTTTTCCATGTATCTTGATCAAGCCCCGTTACATCGCTCTTATAAGGGATATTATCTAAATATTCACCAAGTAAACCCAAATCTGCAATTTTTGTGACAGAATCTGATTTTAATTTACTTGGATCTTGCCCCATTGCGGCAGCAACAGAGCGAAGTTGCGAAAACATATCATCGGCAGAAATCAATCCATCATTAGCTGCATTTGCAATTTTGCTAACAACATCACTCAGATCACTCAGTTGTGATTTTGTTAATAATATACGTGGCTCTGCTGTTGGTATAGTTGGTTTAACAAAATCTTTATCGGCAATCCAAGCCTTAAAAACTGACGGTGCTTTAGTACCTTTTACATCCCCTAAATAAGCAAGTTGCATTGCCTTACTTAATAACAATGCATCTTTTAACATATCAGAGTTATCATCTTTTGCATTTAGAGCATTACCAACAGAAGCTTCACCTCTATATGCTAGTTTGACTTGTTCAGATAGTGCTTGCGCTAATAAATCTACTTTTTTACCAAATTCATTAACATCACCAGCATTAACTGGGTAATAAAGTGATTTATGAATGAAATCGTTATAAGTTAAGTCTGAATATTGTGCTGCCGCTACTTGGTGATCTTTTGCACCACTTGGCGTTTTTAAATGTAGTGCATAAATGGCAACTCCTTTATGCTGAGCTTCTAGCCTTAATTGCGCTGCATCCATGCCAGTACTAGAAAGCTTATCATCCCCCGGAATCGCACTAGCATCTGTTATTAAAATCATATAACGTGCGCCAAAACTATTCCAATTAATATCATTTAATGCTTGAGCAATGCCCGCATAAGAATCTTCCGCAAAATACGAGGTAGAAACAGAAGCTTGTTTAAGTGAAGCACTTAACTTTTTAAAGTCTTCTTTATCCTTAACTTTATTTGGGTCGGCAAAAATCTTGGTAACAAATTCGAGCTTATCCGATGCTTTTAAGCTTGAGCGGAATGATATCAATCCGAATTTTACTTGTTCTTGTAGCTTTTCTTTTTCAATATGCTGATAAACTCGCGTTACCGCTTCTTTAGTTCTTGAAATATAAGGATCCATAGAAATAGTTGAATCAATAACAAACACAATAGCGGCTTTAAAAGGTACTACTTGATTTGCACTATCATCAGCAGTTTGAGCAGTGTTTTGCTTTGGGTTATTTTTTATCAATGATTCTTGTTTACTTACTGATGCGACCTCTAGCACTCGCTCATAAAACCCTCGCCCATTCATTACTTCTTCACCTTGCAAAATAGGTAATAAATAGAAATTACTTTTAAAATCTACAAACTCTTTAGGTTCTTGAGCAAGCACTTCTGGAGCTGCTTTATTCGCTTTTAGAGCTTCACGAATAGGTTTTAATAAAGTTTCAGGTTTATCGGCATCAACAATCGCAGTCAATGCAGCCTTATCCTTGAAAAATAGCAAAGGATCACGATCAACTGGATTAGTAAAAACTAATGTCATTTGCATATTCCAAGCAATAGTACATGAATCATTAATCCAACCAATAGTTTTTCCATAAGAATCTGGTCCTACATTAAGCCATTGCTGATTATTCTGATTTTTGCGATCATAAACATAATAACGTGAAAATGCAGGTAAAGATTTACCAGTAGGATCAGCAATATTACTTTTTAATTCGCATGTTGGCGTACTTAGTACACGCTGATATAGCGTTTTTTTACCTACCTGCTTAAGTGGCTCTGCGGCAAAACCAATTAATGGTAAACATGTTAAACCTATTGTGGAAATCAGTTTTGAGATAGCTAGCTTATTCATTCTTGCTCCTCACTATTTTTGTAATTGGGTTAAACGATCTTTAACGAATGTATTCTTTGGATCGTTAGTCAAAGATGTTTCATACCAATAAATAGCCGTTTCTTTATCAGCTTCAAAACAATTATTCACTTCATAAAATTTTTCGTCATACTCTTTTGCATATAGCATAGCAATGTTAGCATTTGTTTGTGCTTGATTTGCATATAAACGCTGAGCTATATTACATTTTCCTGCTTTTTTAGCTTCAGTAATTATCTGAATAATTGCTCCCGTTTCAGGTTTAGTCTGTAAACATTGTTGAATAAATGTTAAATCATCAGTAGAAATGTTGCTTAAACTACATTGTTCACTAACTTCCACTGTGGGAGTAGGTTGTAATTGTTTTTGGAAAAATAAAAAATACCACGCCGCAAGACCTAGTCCAATTAGTATCATACATCCAACAACAATAGAAACAATTAGCCCTAGGCGACTTTTTGATTTAACTGGTTCCTCAGGAGTTATTCCAGATTCTGACTCCGTTTCAATAGGTTCGACTAATGTTTCCTTTTGAGAGGTAATATTAGATTCTTCAATTAATGGCGGTTCATCTTCAACAATAGGATCATTAACTGGCTCAGGATGTTCTATAACTTGTTCTTCATTAGATAAAGTTGTTTGTGCGTTTAATGCTGTTGAGGCAAAAACAGTTTCTGCAATACTAACAACACCACCATCAACATAACTTTGATTTTGCTTATCACGAATTTGTATAAGAAATCGGAGCTGACTTTCTTGTGTCACCAAAGAGTCGACCAACCATTCACCAACGTATCCCGTTAATTTTTCATTTTCAACTGACATATTTTCAAGAGTATGCCAATTTTTTTCGGGGTTCCATTGATTCAAACCAGATAAGTAATAGCCATCCTGATTGCGTTGTACAAGTATATCAATTTGAGAACTACCACTCCATTTTTGAGCTAAAAACTTCGCAATACCGGGTTTATAACTATCTAATTCAATTCTTAATGCCATGATATCCTCTATTTTTATACTCAAATACGCGAGTATTATTCATCCGATCTATTGAATAGGGAAACATTTTCAACTCAAATAAGACTTCCCTATTACTCTATTTTTTATTTAATTTTAATTAATCTGCGATTGTTTGAAAAAATTAAGAATTTCACCCAATCGGCTATTTTGTTCTTGACTAATTTCTCGTCCTGCATGGTGCCCCACATTTTCTTGCGCAAGCATTGCAAATGCAACAAACCAATCAAATATCGCATACTGGGAATAATTTTTAGTTTTATCGTCCAGTTTCGGTAATGAATGTGATGATTGAACATTCAATTCACTTAGCGGTGAAGAAAATATCGGTTTCCCCTGATTAACTTTACTCATTGGTATATCATTTCCCTGCCCTTGAATAAAACCAAGCCATGCAATAAAATCGGCTAGTAAAGTGTGAATAGTACTAATTTGTCTAGATTCTAGATCATCACGCTTACTACCAGTATTTTCGTTATTCAAAATATGTTCGGTTAAACTTGCTTCAAGTTTCATTCGATTAGCTGCAGTAATAAGTTCTTCTACAATAAAAGAGAGTGATTTTTGATTGATACCAAAAAACTGTAAAATATGCTTATCTAATACAATATTCCTTAAATGCTCTAACCATGCCGAAAAAACAGTTTTGGCAAACTTTGATTCGGTTGGTAATGTGGCAACTTGTTTAGTGGTCAATGGTGAATTCTCATCAGAAAATAACTCGAAATCAGCATTTAAACCAAAATCATTCGATAAATTATCTAACAAATTATCATTGCTATCTTGCTGTGTTTCATTTTCTATTGTATTGGAATGATAAAGTGCTCTAATTGTTTGATCTGGTAATTCAAACACTTTAAGTAGTTCACCTAATAATAGTGCTTTACTTTGCAATTCTTTAACTGCATCAGCAATTACTTGCTTTTTCTTAACTAGCTCTTCATCACTATCCGCTTGATACCAAGTATCAAAACGCATATTAATAATGTAATCAATTTTCTCATTAAGTTGTTCAACAATACGTTGTTGTTTTACTTCCGTAATGGCAACTTGCTCCAAGTATTGGCTAATTCGGCCTATACCGCCATCATTAAGTTTTAACATGGCATCCCATGCTTCTTCTGGCTGGAACACATATTCTTTAATATCACTATTTTGCACAAATGTATTTTTTAATACATTCATTTTATCTTGATAATTTTCTCTATAATCAATCTCTTGGCTAGTGCTCGGTTCGACATTTAAAAATGGCACATCAAATCCTGGTTTTCGAACTAGAAAAATATTATTAAATTTGTGATTGTTCGACCAATTACTTAACCAATCATAACTACCAAAACGTTCTAAGATAGTTTGTTGTAACAAACCTCCTTTGCCCCAGCTATTTTTTAAATTATCTTCAGATAGTGTTAATGATGTGCCAATGCGTTTATCAAACATGGTTATTGCCCATAATAATCCCGGCTTTTTAGTAGCTCTTTTTTCAGCTGTTTCACCTTGGGTTTTATCAATCCAGCGCTCAAGTACTGGACCTACATCATTAACATCAGATTGTTTATCTGATGGTGTACAAACAACTAGCACATTCATTTCCTGGCTGTCAGTATATTTTTCAAAAAGATAAGCAACTTTACCACGCAATAAAAGCTGAGCAATTGGATTACCTTCTTTAACATCAGAAATCGATATCAAGTTTAGACGGCCTCGGTATCCAGGAAAATCAAGTAAATCTACATTTTCAAATGTTGGTACTCTGGTTTTATTGACTAATGGAAAAATTAATTCGGCAGTTAAAAAAGCCAATTGAGCTAAAGATATAGTTGTTGGTGCGCCATTTAATGGCGTTATAGTGACAGATGAATCTTTGTCGGTATTTAATCGCTCAAGAATATCAACATTCATAATACTGTCAATTTGTGACTTAGTACCGTTATTATCTTTGATTAAGACAGAAAGCGGCGCATATACCGTTTCAGCATGACTAAAACTTGATAAGGTCGTCGCTAGTTGGGTATAGATTGTGGTGAGTTCAGAAATACCACCCCATAAAACAGAAATCAGTTCACCACGATCAGATACAGGCAAATAAGGAAGAAGGTGCGTTGCTTTTTCCCAATATCCCCCTTTCAAACCTTCAAGCGAGTTACCGAAGTTCTCAGATAAATAATCATAAAGATCAACAACATCATCTTCAATAATACCGCCAACATAGCTTATTTGTTTTTTATTTTCTAACCGTTGAATCAACTGATTTAGCTGTGAAAACTCAATTTTATTGGATACTTTTTGTTGGTCAAAATCTTTAAAATAGGCATTTATTAAGATTTTTACAATTTCTATCTCTTTAAATAATTTTAATTCTAACGGATAGTTAGCTATACCACCTTTAGCAATACGGCTAAAACGAGTAACAAGACCTGTCGCTTCTTTACCACTACCTACAGGGTTTACATGATCAATAAAGTCTAAAACTTCGTTATCAACAACCGTTTCAAGCTTACCATTTTCACCCGCAGCTAGCGCTGAAATAAGGTACGATTTACCTGCCTGTGATAATCCAAAAAAACCAACTGCAACAGACTTAGTTGATACATCACCCAATCGTTTTGCACTATTACGTAAACGACGTAAATCTAAAATTAAATTATCTGCTTCACTATCTAAACGTTTAGATGAATGGCGTGTTTGATCTACCCACTCAATGGCCTTTGCTGATGCTTGATAGACCTGTTCCCAAGATTTAGGAAGTTGTTCATTTAAGTTTTTCATCGTTTTATCATTCCACTATCAAGCCAATATTGCGTACTTATTAAACCAGAGTTAACCATTGTATTTAAACTTAGTTTAATGTCCTGATTTTTATTGCAGGCTCGCCCATCAGAGGCTTTTACATCCTTAATATAAAAATTTTCGACCGTTTTTTGTTTGTTTTTTATGCCGAGAGTAACTTCTAATACGACGCCTTCAGCACTTAATCGCTTGGCCACTTCACTATTTTCAATTGTTAAAATATAAATAGGCGATGCTGGCCACCTTTCAACTTCGAGTTGCCTAAAACCAAGTCTTGTGGTGCCTCTAATTTCAAATGAGAGATCAGGGAAATCATAATCAGGATTATCTAAGTCAATATCTTGATAATAAACATTTTCTTTTTTAATCATATTAAGATTATCTAAAAGTCCAATGTATTTAACTGTTGAATATAAATCCATATTAGAAGATCTAAAATAGAAATTAGGTAATCGTAAATTTTTACTTAAAAAACAAAGCATAGCACCCACAGCAGCCGTTGTTTTAGGATCATCAATGCGTTCTTGTTTATGAAAAGGATACCAACCACCAGTATGATAACCATGTAAAGGCAAAATTCGCCCTGCAGGCATAGATAAGCGTGATCGGAAATAACTTTGAATTCCCGGTAATCGAGAAGGGCGACCAGTTAATAAAAGAACATCACACTGATAACAACTAATAATTTCGGATAATGCATCAAACGTTTTACAGATGTTGTAATAATCACCACGAATAAACAAATAATGTATACGTTTAAGGTTAATATCGATACTTAAATCAAGTACCGAAAACTCAGGGTTATTTAATGCGCGCCTAATAGGTTCATTTATAAAATTAAGCACATTGTCAGTCATAGTATTATGTTGTAATAATTCGCCAAAGGTAGAACGATAATCATGTTGCTCTGAATGTAATGGATCATAAAGTTCATACGCTTTTAATATTTGTAATCCAACCGGTGTAAATAACTGTAAAGTGAGTTGTTGGCGCAATACCGCATCTTGGATAGATAGTTGTTGTGAACCAATAATAGTAGATAAAATTGGGTTTGGATCTGCAATTCCAGCTTGTTTTAGACCATTTGTTAAAGCGGTTAGAACGGTATCTTGAATGATATCAAGTAAAATATCATCACCTGCAACTTTGAATCCATCACGAAAACGTTGCGTTGGTACAATATAAGCATTACTACTGTTGGTTTGACCACTTACACCATAATCTAATTGGTAATCGTTAATCACTAAATCTGTTGTGCCGCCACCAATATCAACTGTTGCAATAGTTAGTTTCTGTTTATTAGCTTTACCTGGACGTACCATTGAAGCAATAAATTCTTCACTGCGCCCATTATAATTATTTTGTGTCTCGTTAAAGAGGTAAACCACTTGCCCGCAAGTCGCCTCGTCCCATTGAATATACACTTCAGGGATATTTGGCCATACACTTTTTAGTTGTTCTGGATTATTGAAATCAATATTTTTATCTGAACTATCCCAACCAAGGCTTTTCCAAACCAAACCTATTGCTTGATATACGCAACTTTTAAATATTGCTTGTTCTGGTTTTGGCATAGCTGGCGGAATAGTTAAAATAATAGATCGTAAATTACGTGGAGTTTTAGCATGCTCAAGTTTATTACGCTGAGCAACACTATTCATTTGCATTAATGCATGCATTAATACTTCACATAACATAAAAGTCATCAAAGAACTACGTGAGTATTTGGGGTGGAAAACCGGCATTTTACGGTCATACTCTTCTTCAATATCATTACTTAAAATATGTAATGCTTCACCGTATTCATTAATTAAGCTTGAAAAAGGTTCTGCTGTTGCAAATGGTTCATGATCACTTTTTACATAATGAGAATTAAAACGCCAACCTTGCTCATATTTATCTTGATCCCATAAATAGCGTTTAGGGCTTGAAAGACCCGTTGCACCTTCATTACCCTCTCGCCGACTTGCAAGCCGACTTGCCTCTTGGCCTACACGGACAATACTTGGCCATCGGAATGTATCTCGTCGACCGCTTTGTAATGAAAAATGTTCTTTACCGAAAAAAGTTTGGGCAAATTCTACTCGGCTTTCAAACGGTTCATTGTAAATATGCTCTGGTTGGGTTAAGTCTCGAATTTCAAGCTCATAACGATGATTTAAACTATCTTTATCTTGGGCATGATCTTCAATTAAAATGCCACAAGTGCGTGAATTACCCACATCTAAAATCATATCAACAGGAATTGATTTAACAACATCATCTTTATTGTTTGACACAATTTTAATTGTTGGCAATTGCAAGGAGTCGGCAAGTAAGTGGATGATATTTAGGTAATGCGCATAATAAGATTTATTTTTAATCTCTTTATTAATATCATCTTTATGTATCTTTAAACGTTCAGGTTGTGGCGCAAGTTCTTGAAAGAGATCAATTAACCAACTGGTTATCCATTTGAGTTCTAAATACCATGAAACGTGATCTGAGCGATGTGCTAAACTAAATACTGCACCAGTCATCACATCGTTTTCGGTTGGCGCAAGATAAGCAACATCTTGTAAGTTAGCAAATACTTTTGTATCAAAAGCAAAAGTGATTCGATGTGTATTACCATCAGGATCTTCACCTTCAGGAATACTAACGATTCGAACTCGGCTCCAGTTATGTGGCCCTTTATCAAAACGATTTGAAGGTATTGAACGTAACATAGGAACTGGTAACCAAATGCCATCGTATAGTTTTAAGGACTGTTCAACACTAATTTCCTGTGTTGGATTAACAGCAAATGTGGGATTATCTGGTGTAAAAAATTGACCACTTTCCACATCTTCAACCAACCTAATTAGCGCACCACTCTCAGAGGGATCAATAAAGCACCCATTAACTTTACTGCGCCATTCATTATCTTTCCAATCGATTTTAAGTGCAAAGTCAAGAAACTGAATACCGCTATTCATAATAAGTGTCACTTCTTGACCATAATTGCGTAATTCTGGAAGCATATACAACCTTTATTGTTTTTTCATTGTTATTGGGAATGAAGTCCCATTATTATAAATTCCCTGACAATTAGCATTATTATTTTTGTCTGGTGTACATTGAATCTTTGGTAATTGATATTTGGTATTGTCACTACAAACAGCCTCAGTGTTACCCGATATATCTAAATTGGCATTTTTAATGTTTGTACCCACATTACCTGTACATTTGACACCATCACTACGTGTTACAGTGACTTCGCCATTCCCATCATTAAAGTTATAACTTAATTGTAATGGTTTACCAGTGGCTTTATCTTGAATACCACCATTTACAGACCATTGACCATTTAAGAATTTTGTCGATCCTTGTTTAATTGCATCAGCTGGCATAGCTAAATGATTAGTTTGATCAACAGCTGAATTAGAATCTGATTTATTATCTTTATCCGATGGCGAAGATGTCTGCTCAGCACTATCTTTATCTTGTTTATCTTGCTCGCTTTGATCATTTTGGATATTTGCATCATCTTTTTTATCAGGATCTAAAGGGGTAGATTTGTCATCTTTATCATCCGTTCTTGCCGCATCTTGCTCGCTTTTATTATCTTTAGCATCAGGATCTGGAATATTATTACTATCATTTCCATTGTCTGTAGGTAAAGAATGATCAACTGAATCACCAGCCACGTTGCTATTGGTAGGAATATTATTTGCATTGTCTAAAATCGTACCATTTGGTATAGCGTTATTGGTGACACCTAATCGATTATCAACGACAACATTTTTTGGCTCTGGATCTTTTCTATCTTGTTTTTCATCTTTTTCTGGTTGGCTAATATTACTATTATCTAAAGATACATTCGGGTTAATCGATATTTGAGGTTTTAGCCAACAGCCGCGTAATAAAAACAATGCTAACAAAAGTAACAATAAAGGTAATAACCCTAACAACCATACCCACCAACGTTTCCACCATGGTCTATTATTAATTTGTGGAGTAACTACTTCTGTGATTGTTGGCGTTACTTTTTTTGTAGGCTCTAAACAATAGAATGGAGAATTTACTTGAGGCGTTTGTGGATAAACAAACCCCCAAAAAGTAATCACTGGTTTACCATTAACAATATAAACAAATTGATTACTAGGAAAGCGTATTGCCATCAAGTTAGGTTCTAGACTTTGTGAATTGTGTTTTGGATCATAAATAAGGCGGCTGAACAATAGCTGATCGCCTTTAATATTTGGGTTACTAGCTAGTTGCTCACCTAGAGCCACAACTTTTCGCTCAAATTCCTTTAAAAGCTTAAGGGCGGATTCTTGTTCGGATTCACTAGCCGATGTCCAAGGGACTATATCATATTGCCCATCTGGTTGATTTGAATCAAAAGGAATATACCAATCAATAATATTACCTTGGTCATTGCGTTGAGGAATGGCTAAATAATCGGCAAATTGTTTGCCTAATTTAACTCTAAACGTTTCCCGAATTTGAGCTGCGACTAAATAAGCAGCTTTTCCATCATGCCCAAGCATTTTGAAATCTTTAATATCACCACTTCGAAGTAATGTATTTGCCATATATTTCTTTTCATTCCTTTATATCATTTTTATTTCTTATAATTTCTTTTTAAAATTATGACAAGTTTAACAGAAAACGCCATTATTGTAATTGATATCATCATGGATATTCTGAATTTTAAACATATCTTTTAATAGATTATGTCATAAATGGCAGAATTAATACAGATTATAAAAAATTAAATAATCAATTGAATTATAATAACTTTAATCATAATTGCGATACCATTGATGAGCTTAACTTTTATACTAAAACATATACTTTCCTGAAAGTTTTTTACAAAATTATTTTAAGAACTCATCATCTGTTAATACTCGTAATGGTTGCATATCGCTTTCACCTTTTATAACTAAAGAAGGATCGGAGCGTAAGCAAGTCCCACCATAATGTCCACCAACAGTAAAAGTACATAACTGTAGATAACGATCTTCGACTTTCGGTAAGCACCATAGTTCTTGGTAAATATTTTCTTGTTTAGCAAATCGTCCTACTGTTTTATCAAGGATCTGTTCTTGATTATTTACTAATTGAATATCACTACCACGGCGTCCAGCTATTGGTTTTATTGCATAACCTTTTTTAATTAGGCTTTCATTGAGTTCAAAAGTAGACTCTAATAGGTAACGATGATTAGGAAATAAGGACCATAATACGGGTAAAATAGCTTTATTACTTGGAATAACCGTCCACAGTGGTTCGAAAACGGAGACTTCCGGTCGTAAAAACACATCGAGCAATCTGACTGAATTTTCAGGATGCCATGTACGAATTGGTAACCCTGCAATTTGTGCCTCGCTTTCTTCTCGAAGTTGCTCTAATACTGTTTCCCAAGCCCATGTCTTCCAAACACAAGTTACTTGGCGATCTTCATCATCAACAAGTCGACCACGTTTATCCCATCTTAGTCCAGTAAGCCCTCGTAAAATTTTGCTATTAAATCCCGCTTGAGTAAGTGCTGTTTGCATAAATAATGCATGATAATTTTCTTCACTATCATTATCTTGCATAATATGAACAAAAGATTGAGCATCACTATGCTTCCAACAGTTAGCTAAAGAATTAAGCAAACCACTACTAGGATTGGTTCCTATATTCAGTCCAGCTTGAATAGCCCATTTTTGCAAAATATGACCTGCCTCAGTATGGCAAGAAGCAGAATCAGCATTATATTCATAGACTTTAAAGCCTCGTTCATCCATACAAAAATCTAACCGCCCAGTAATCATTTGGTAACGGCGCTGCTGCCATGAAAGTCTTAATCTTGGCCATAATATTTCTGGGATATTAAAATTAAGTAATAAATTATCGTCCTTTAATACTTTATCTGTGGCATGCAAATACATTAAATGTAATTCATTGGTTGCGCGAATAAGCTCTTGTTCGGCACTTTCAGAAATAGTGAAATAGCGATAGTGATCATCATGACTAATAGCATGACCTGTCGCTGAAACATACGCACTTTCTAATGGATCTGATTCATTTAACCAATTTTTATCAAATTGACCTTGGTTTTCAATATGCGCGCTATGAATTTCAAGTAACGGTTTAGGAATTTTAGGTTGCGGTAAACTATATTCAGTCTTGTCAGTTTGAATCATCCACCCTAAGATTTTCGTATCATCAAACGAGTCATGTAATTGGTAACCGTCACTGGTCACTGTCATTTTAAGTTCACGAGTCCATTGCTGCCCAATTGGTAAACGCTTATGTATGACATTTTGTTCTGCTATCCGTACTTTATCTTTAAATACTTCAGTAATGATCGCCACATGACCTGTACGGTCAAAAAAACCACCATCATCCCAAACAAGTAACGCACCAGCCTCGGGCTTTTTTTTGCTTCCGTTTGCAAAAGCTTGCAAAGGTAAAATCGCTTCATTAACAACTTTCCTTAGAAAACGTAGTGAAAAAATTTCATGCGCCATACCAACATCTGTAAAAACAATACCATAGTTTAAAAATAAAAATCGCCTTGCAAATTCAACGCATTGCCATTTATATCCCATATATTCATAACCAGAATAGCTACGAAAAGATGCATCATTAGGGTATTGTTTTTGATCTAAAGTTTCATAATCAGATGAATAAATGGCAACGCCACCTGGCGCATACCCTAATAATGTACCAAAAGGTTCTTTATTATTGGACTTAGATGACATGTTATTTTAGCCTTATTAGTAAATAGCAAGATACGTTAATTACACTATGTTATAATTTTCTATCATAGATCAAAATATATACTTTAAAAAGCAATGTTTATTATTCGTTACTTGAAGAATAGTAAACTGCCTATATATAGTGTTTATTCTTGGTAGTCGTAACGATACATCGAACCAAATAAACGAGAAAAATAAAATTATGCAAAAAACTAAATTAAATGAGTTATTAGAGTTTCCATGCTCTTTTACCTATAAAGTAATGGGAGAAGCAAAACCAGAGCTTGTAGACAAAGTGGTATCAGTGATTCAACGCCATGCTCCTGGCGATTATACGCCATCAATCAAACCTAGTAGTAAAGGTAATTATCATTCTGTATCAATTACCATTAATGCAACGCATATCGATCAGGTCGAAAATCTTTATAAAGAATTAGGTGAAATCGATATTGTAAGAATGGTTTTATAGTGTTTTACTTTTTGCTAAAAATTGAAAGTTTTATCGGTATAGATAAGGCTTTCTGCTATACAATAAAAAATTCAATAAAATCAATGCCCTACCTGAATGATTTTTAGTGAATATTCATCTTTATTACAACAAAAGAATTAATTAGAAAATATTATAGAATCAATGTATTTTATTAAGATATTCAAATTAGTATTGTATAAGCAGTAACATAAATTCATTCAAGATGATAAAGCGCAAGATAGTGTTAACTGCCTTGCGCTTTTAATAAAAAACAAATTATCCTAAAATTTTCACTAATTCTTTTGTTACTTCAGTTACAGCTTGCGTTCCATCAATACGGAAATATTGTGTCCGCCCTTCTTTGGCTTCATGCTGATAATAACTAATTAGTGGTTTAGTCAAATCGTGATATTCAACAAGGCGTTTACGAACGATTTCTTCGTTATCATCTTTGCGAATAGTAAGTGGTTCACCAGTCACATCATCAACATTTTCAACCTTTGGTGGATTATGGCGAATGTGATAAACACGACCTGAAGGAGCATGAATTCGTCGCCCACTCATACGATCAATAATCACTGCGTCTGGTACATCAAATTCAAGCACATAGTCAACATTTATGCCAGCTGTTTTCATTGCATCTGCTTGTGGAACCGTGCGAGGGAAGCCATCTAGCAAAAAGCCATTAGCACAATCGCTTTGTGCAATACGTTCTTTAACTAATGCAATAACGAGTTCATCGGTAACTAGCTTACCGGCATCCATTAACTCCTTAGCTTGTAAACCAAGTGGACTACCAGCTTTTACTGCTGCTCGCAACATATCACCAGTTGAAATTTGAGGAATACCATATTTTTGCATAATAAATTGTGCTTGTGTTCCCTTTCCAGCTCCTGGTGCTCCTAATAAAATAATTCTCATAAAATAACCTCTTATAGCTTTAATATAAATAAAGCTTCTATTCTGGTAGATAATGAAATATCACCTTACTGCTGGATATTAAACCATCAGTTGGGCAAATATAGTTAACCGCTCCACAACCTTTGATCATTTGAGCTTTTTGCAAACAAGTTGGGCAAATATACTGTTCAAGATAATGTTGCTTACAATGAGGACAATTAAAATTCTGTGGCGAAACAACACTCATTTTATGATGACACTTTGGACAAAGGCCTTCTTTCCCTGAATCATTCATTAATTTTCCTGACATAAATTAGTTTCGCCCTCTTACATGCTTCATTAATCGACGACGTTTACGTTGCTGTGATGCAGTTAAAGTATTTTTTCTACCTTCGAATGGGTTAGCCCCTTCTTTAAACTGAATTCGAATTGGTGATCCCATGATTTTTAGTGATCGTCTAAAATAGTTCATCAAATAACGTTTATAAGAATCTGGTAGATCTTCTACTTGGTTACCATGAATCACAACAATTGGTGGATTATAACCACCAGCATGTGCATATTTCAGTTTAACACGTCGTCCTCGAACTAAAGGCGGCTGATGGTCATCTTGTGCCATTTGCATAATCTTGGTTAATAATGCGGTATTAACACGACGTGTTGCACAATCATATGCTTCTTGAATCGAATCAAATAAGTTACCAACACCACTACCATGCAACGCAGAAATAAAGTGCACACGAGCAAAATCAATAAAATCTAATCTATCATCTAATGTCGTTTTAACTTGCTCTTTGATATCTTGTGATAAACCATCCCATTTATTAACGGCTATCACAAGTGAGCGCCCACTATTAATAATAAAACCAAGCAATGATAAGTCTTGATCGGATACACCTTCTCTGGCATCAATAACTAAAATAACTACATTAGCATCTTCAATTGCTTGTAACGTTTTAATAACTGAAAATTTTTCAACTGTTTCAGTAACTTTTCCTCGTTTACGTACACCAGCCGTATCAATCAAGATATATTCACGTTCATCTCGATTCATTGGTATATAGATACTGTCTCGAGTTGTCCCTGGCATATCATATACAACAACTCGCTCTTCACCTAAAATTCGATTAGTTAGTGTTGACTTACCAACATTTGGTCGGCCAACAATAGCAACTTTGATAGGTTGATTGATTAATGATTCTGTTTCATCAACAAAATCATCACATAATTCAGTTAGATTATCTAATTGTTGATTATCATCCGAGTTATTATCTTCGTTATTATCGAACTGGAAAATAGGATCTAATACAGTTTCAATTAATGAACTTACGCCACGACCATGACTAGCTGCAATTGGGTGAATTTCTCCCAATCCTAAACCATAAAAATCAGAAATCGCAGTATCGACATCAATACCATCAATTTTATTGGCTACTAAAAAAGTAGCTTTATCGCGAGAACGGAGATGTTTTGCAATAGCATGATCAGCTGGCATTGTACCAGCTCTAGCATCAACCAAGAAAAGAACAATATCAGCTTCTTCTATTGCTTGTAGGGATTGTTCAGCCATAAAGCTTTCAACCCCATCTTCTGTTCCATCAATACCACCAGTATCAATCAAGATATATTCATGGCCCTTGATCTCAGCTCTTCCATATTTACGATCACGAGTTAATCCAGGAAAGTCAGCCACTAAGGCATCTCGAGTTCGTGTTAACCGATTAAATAGAGTCGACTTTCCAACATTTGGACGACCAACAAGCGCTACAACAGGTACCATGTTTCTTCTCTAGATTACTTTAATTCTTTGTAAAGGCGTAAATATCACCATTTTTAGCTTGGACAATTAACTTATTGCTTACAACTAATGGTTTAGATATTAATCCGCTACTACTCACTTGTGTTTTAGCAACAAGTTCACCGTTTTCAGCATTTAACCAATATAGGTAACCTTCAAAATCACCAAACACGACATAATTCTGGTAGATGACAGGATCAGTTAACAAACGATGAGTAAAGTTTGACTGAGTCCAAAGTTCTCCGCCACCACTCTTAGCGATGGCCCGAACATTGTCATCCTGATCAATAACAAACAATCTATCGGTATCAACAGCAAAGCTATGAATAGATCCAAGTACTTTACGCCAAACAGTTTGACCATTACTTAAATCAAGCGCAACAACACTACCATTATAACCAACAGAATAGACTAAATTACCTTCAACTACCGGAGTAGAATCAACATCATTTAATTTTGCTATTTCTGTAGAGCCTGATGGCTGTGAAATGCGTTGTTGCCAAATTAATTGGCCATCATTAATATAGTAAGCATTTACTCGACCATTATCATCACCAACGATTGCTGCACCATGAGCGATAGTGGGTGTAGAGTTACCTCTTATTGATAATGTTGGAACTTCGAAGGAAACATCCCACAAATAATCACCAGTGTCACGATTAATACCTTGAAGAACACCATTAGCAGTATGAATTATTAATTTGTTATCAGAAGATACCGGGCGGGCAAGTACTTCCCCTTTCACTGCTTTTTCCCAAACAACTCTACCATTGAGACGATCTAACGCATAGACAATGGCACGTTCACTACCTACATAGACATATTTATCATCAGCACTTACACCACCTGAAAATAGTGCAGTTTTACTACTGAAAAGTGTACTTTTAGATAAATTGACATCCCATATAGTATTACCACTTGATAAATCAATTGCCTTAACTTGTCCACTACGACTCGCTACATAGATAGCATTATCATAATTAATCGGACCTAATAATGAATAAATATGAGTATTACCAGCAGTACTATTTTTCCATACTTGTTGAATAGAAAATTGATTATCTACTTTCGGTGACGGTGCAATTTGTACAATCTCATCTTCTTTACCGAATAAAGAACACCCAGCTAGTGAAAAAACAAAAACACCAACAAAAAGATATTTTGATAACTTCATTGTATAGACCCTTATAGCAGGATAAATTAATTTTTACTTTCTTCAGATGCAGCTTGCTTCGCTTTAGCTTCTTGCTCTGCTTTTTCTTTGGCTGCTTGAGCCTCTTTTTCTGCCTTTTCTTTAGTAGCTAAAACTTCTTGTTCAACTTCTTGTTTTGCTTTTAAATATTCAGCTTGGTTCAACTTCATTTTAATACTTTCTTCTAAATCTTTAGTTGGTGAAGAAGTCAAAGCAACATTATAAGCACTCACTGCGTCAGCATAACGAGTCATTTTAACAAGCACATCACCTCGGAGATCATTAATTACGGCACCCCAACTTTCATTAGTTACATTACCTAAAGATGTTAGGCTTTCTTGATATTGACCTTGTTGATACTGTAAGCGTGCTATACGAATATTGGTAATCGCTTTAACAGGCTCAGAATCCGCTTTCTTTAATGCATCAACTAACAAGGCTTGTGCCTCAGGATAATCTTTTAATACCTCAACATAAAATTTTGCTGCACGCAAATTAGCAAACACGCTATAAATAGTAGCGTTGTTTTTAGCAAAAGATACTAATTCATTAACAGAATCTGGTTTATTATCATCTAATTGAGCAATTAATTGTTCATACTTATCTGATGATGCTATCGCCTTTTCAACTTTATATGATTGCCAATAACGCCAGCCATAAAAGGCCAATAATCCAATCACAATAATGGCAACCATAATTTTCCATGTTTTAGCAAAAAAACCTTTTATCTCTTCAATTTGTTCTTCACTGGATAACTGATGACTCACGTTTTTCTCCTATTTCCTTTACTTAATAGACAAACAAGTTTGGACAATATCTGCTTGTGCCACTTCAACTTGTTCGCCTGTTTGTAAATTTTTAATCATTACTGTCTGATTAGCTAATTCATTTTCACCAATAATAACTGCTATCTTAGCACCTAATTTATCTGCTTTGGTAAATTGTTTCTTAAAATTACTGCTACCATAATTTGTCATGATTCGCCAATCAGGTAGACCATCACGCAATTGCTCTGCAACATTTTGAGCAACTGAAATGGTTTTTTCATCACCAGAGGTGATCATATAAATATCAATCGAATTATCACCATTAAATGATGGATTAACCGCTTGAACTAATAATACTAAACGTTCAACTCCCATTGCAAAACCAACTGCTGGTGTTGGTTTTCCTCCAAGTTGGCCTACAAGACCATCATATCGTCCACCACCGCAAACGGTTCCCTGTGCCCCTAGGCTGTTAGTTACCCATTCAAAAACTGTTCGATTATAGTAATCCAAACCGCGTACTAATCTTTGATTAATATTATATTCTATCCCAGCACTATCCAATAGTCGGCATAAGTTTTCGAAGTGAATTTTGGACTCCTCATCTAAATAATCAAACAATTTTGGAGCTTGATTCAGCAGCTCTTGAACAACTGGATTTTTTGAATCAAGTATGCGCAACGGATTAGTATACATTCTACGTAAACAATCTTCATCCAATTTATCTTTATATTGTTCAAGAAAAGTAACTAATGCATTTCGATAGTTGACCCTAGCCTCAAGCGAACCAATTGAATTAAGTTCAAGAGAAGTATGCTGTTCGATACCAAGTGCTCTCCAAAAACGAGCCGTTAATAAAATCAGCTCGGCGTCAATATTGGGCCCTTCAAGTCCAAAGACTTCAACACCAAATTGATGAAATTGACGATAACGCCCTTTTTGTGGTTTTTCGTAACGAAATGCCGGTCCTAAATACCAAAGGCGTTGTTCTTGATTATAAAAAAGTCCGTGCTCAATTCCTGCACGAACACAACCTGCAGTAATTTCTGGGCGTAAAGTAATGCTTTCATCATTTCGATCATTGAAAGTATACATCTCTTTTTCAACAATATCGGTGATTTCTCCGACCGCTCGCTTAAATAGTGCGGTATCTTCAACAATAGGCGTTCTAATTTCGTTGTAGCCATAACTGTTTAGTACACCTTTAACGATTTTTTCAATCTGTTGCCAACTTGCACTATCTGTTGGGAGTAAATCGTTCATCCCTCGTATAGATTGGATCTTTTTCTCTGTCATTTATTTATTCACTATCTAATAAAATTATAATTCAGTTGCTGCAATTCTGTTTTTCAATATTAATGCTTTAGCACGAATTCTAGCTTCTAACTCATCAATCATTTGTTCATTATCAATACGACCAATACGTACACCATCTTCATAAAAACCACTTTTGTTATGACCGCCAGCAACTCCCATAGTTGAAGCTAATGCCTCCCCAGGACCGTTAACCACACAACCAATAATTGATACATCCATCGGTGTAATAATATCTTCTAATCGCTGTTCTAATGTATTGACTGTATTAATCACATCAAACTCTTGGCGAGAACAGGTTGGACAGGCAATAAAATTAATGCCACGAGACCGTATACGCAGCGATTTTAAAATATCAAATCCAACTTTCACTTCTTCTGTAGGATCAGCAGCTAAGGAAACTCGAAGTGTATCGCCAATGCCTTCTGATAGCAATAACCCCAATCCAATGGCCGATTTAATAGCACCACTTCGAACACCACCTGCTTCAGTTATACCTAGATGTAATGGCTGCTTTATTTGCTTAGCTAGCAATCGATAAGCATCAACGGCAGTAAACACATCAGATGCTTTTACACTGACCTTAAACTGCTCAAAATTAAGTCGATCAAGTATATCGACATGGCGCATCGCTGATTCAACTATCGCTTTTGGTGTAGGTTCACCATACTTTTCTTGAATATCTTTTTCTAGAGAACCAGAATTAACGCCGATTCGTATCGGGATATTTTTATCTTTAGCACAATCAACAACAGCTCGAATTCTTGATTCATTACCTATGTTGCCAGGATTGATTCTTAAGCAATCAACGCCATATTCAGCAACTTTTAATGCAATACGATAATCAAAATGAATATCAGCAATGAGTGGAACTTTTGCCTGCTGCTTAATAAATTTAAAAGCTTCAGCTGCATCCATTGTAGGTATAGAAACACGCACAATATCTACACCAACACGTTCAAGTGCTTGAATTTGGGCTACTGTTTTTTCTACATCTGTGGTTCGAGTATTTGTCATTGATTGAACTGCAATCGGAGCTCCACTACCAATAGGAACATTGCCGACATAAATTCGGGTAGATTCTCGTCTAACAATTGGTGAATCTTGATGACTCATACATACTTAACCATTTTACAAAATAACTAGTAATGATCTTAACAAGATTTAAGACAAATGTCTGTATGAGAATAAGAAAATTTGCTAACTATTAACACGAGTAGCTGAGGCTGGAGAAATATAATGACTTACTTCAATAAGATTACTTTTATTATCTTTATTGGCATAATATAAAATTACACCAAGCGCACAAAGAATTATAAATATTCCCCAAAAAATAAAAGGAGCTTTTCTAGTTCTTTTTGTTTTAAATGCTTGCGTTTGAACTTTCTTTTGTTGAGACTTAGATTGTTTAGTTAATTCATCGAAATACGGTTGATAGTGTTCTGATGATAAGCCAACAATTTCGGCATAAGAACGAATATAACCTTTTACAAAAACAAGTGGGACGTGAGGTAATTGGTCATTTTCGATATCAACAATTACTGTCTTTCGCACATGAATTTTATTGGCAATATCATCTTGAGTTAAACCCATTTGTTCTCGTAAATCAACGAGCATCACTCCTAATGAAATATTATCCATCATACCCTCATTTAATACTAATCGTTAGCTAATTTAATCTTTACAAACAGTTACATATTTTTACAATTAATCAATTTTATTTGCATTAAACCATTGTGCTGGTTTTTCAATTTCATTTTGAGCTGCAACTAATTGTAATTCATATTCATCTTGTTTTAAGGTTTCAAGCATAACCGCATACACGGCCGAAGTAGTATGTTCTAAAGCTTCAACCAATGATTTCCCAAGTAAAACATTAGCTAAAAAAAGTCCACTTGTCATATCACCAACACCAACGGGTTGTCTTACACCAAAGTCAACTAGTGGTCGGTCAATATGCCATGCTTCTTCGCTAGTTACAAGCAACATTTCAAAGCGATCAATTTTATATCCAGCTCTGCTTAAATGTTTAACTAAAATCGCTTTAGGCCCTTTTTTACATAACTCTCGACAAGCTAAAATTGCTTCATCAACATTATTAATACGTTGTTTTCCATTAAGCTCTTCAAGTTCCAAAATATTGGGTGCCATCATATCAGCCATAGGCAATGCTGTATTGCATAAAAACTCAGAAACACCTGGTGCAACAAAACATCCTTTTTCAGGATGTCCCATTACAGGATCGCAAAAGTAAATAGCATTAGGATTAACAGCTTTTACTTTTTTAACTATTTCAATAATTGCATTACCTTGTTCAGGTGATCCCATATAACCACTTAATACTGCATCACACCGTTTCAATTCATCAATTTCATTAATTCCATCAGCAATTTCGGTTAAATGCGATGCAGACATTACCGTTCCAGTCCATTGTCGATATTGAGTATGATTAGAAAATTGTACGGTGTTTAAAGGCCAAACATTTACGCCTATTCGACGCATAGGAAATACAGCCGCACTATTCCCTGCATGACCAAATACAACATGTGACTGAATCGATAAAATATTTCTCATGAAATTAACTCCAAATTAACAAACAGTAATATTTTTTACCACGACGAAGTAAAGTATAACGATTATATAGTTTATCGCTATCAGTAAAATGATAATCAGTTGTAGTGTTACGTTCACTATTAACAGAAATAGCATTAGATTCAATCATCGTTCTAGCTTGTCCTCTTGATGGTGCAAATTCCGCATTAACAATTGCTTGTTGTAAATCAACATTTTCCTCAACAGCTAATGTTGGCATACCATCTTGAGCTAATTGTTCAAAGTCAGCTTCAGACAAGTCAGTTAATTTACCAGAGAATAGGCTTTCTGTAATACGTTTTGCTGCGATCAATCCTTCTTCACCATGAACTAAGCGTGTAACTTGCTCAGCAAGTACATATTGAGCTCGTGGTGCAACACCACTATTTTTATCTTCCTCTTCCAATGCATCAATTTCACTTAGAGGCATAAATGTGAAGAATTTTAAGAATCGATAAACATCAGCATCAGCAGTATTTATCCAGAATTGATAGAATTTATAAGGACTTGTCTTCTTAGGGTCTAGCCATACGGCACCACTTTCAGTTTTACCAAATTTGGTCCCATCGGATTTAGTGATTAACGGTACAGTCAAACCATAAACTTGTTTTTGATGTAAACGACGGGTTAAATCAATACCTGCAGTAATATTACCCCACTGATCAGACCCACCAATTTGTAAAACAACATCATGTGATTTATTCAAACAAGCAAAATCATAAGATTGTAACAAGCTATAAGAAAATTCAGTAAATGAAATACCCACCTCATCACGATCTATACGTTGTTTTACTGATTCTTTATTAATCATCGCATTAACTGAAAAATACTTACCAACATCACGTAAAAATGTCAGTACATTCATGCCACTAAACCAATCATAGTTATTAGCCACAATCGCTGAATTTTCACCACAATTAAAATCTAAAAATGGTGACACTTGTTGTTTGATCTTTTCACTCCACTCAATAACTGTTTCCTCAGTATTAAGTTTTCGTTCAACAGCTTTAAAACTTGGATCGCCAATTAATCCAGTTGCTCCCCCTACAAGCGCAACAGGTTTATGACCAGCTAACTGAAAACGTTTTAAACAAAGTAATGGAACTAAATGACCGAGATGCAAACTATCTGCTGTTGGATCAAAACCACAATAAAGCGCAATAGGATTTTGTTCAATTTGTTCTATTAGTGCTTTTTCATCAGTAAGCTGAGCAATCAGCCCACGTTCTTGTAGTTGTTTGATCACATTTTTTGTCATGATATTTTACCTATTAAATTTATTACAGTTATATTCTAGTTTAAATAAAATTTATTCTAATTTATTTTGTTGTGATAACGTTTATACGCTTGTTTAAAATGATCTGCTACTGTTTCGTTTGGTTTTTTATCAAAAAGACTAAAAATAATAATAGCTATAGAAGCAAATAAAAATCCAGGGATAAGCGAATACAAATTAAACCAATTAAAATTAATCCATAGCAACACAGTTATGGCACCGGTTATCATTCCAGCTAGCGCTCCATTACGTGTCATACGCGACCAAAAAACAGAAAATACGATTATAGGACCAAACGCCGCACCAAATCCAGCCCAAGCATGACTCACTAAATCAAGTACACTATTATTTGGATTAATAGCTAATAAAATAGCAATAACTGAAACTAATAGCACCATTATACGACCAACCCAAACCAGTTCCTTCTGTTTTGCTTTTGGTCTAAAAAACGCACGATAAAAATCTTCTGTTAGAGCACTTGAGCAAACTAATAACTGACAACTTAATGTACTCATGACTGCAGCTAAAATAGCTGCCAACAAAATACCAGCAATCCAAGGATTAAAAAGTAATTTCGACAATTCGATAAAAATACGTTCATGTTTACCATCGTTAATCAAGTAAGATAAATCTGGATTATGAGCAAAAAAGGCGATACCAAAAAAACCAACCGTGATTGCGCCAGCTAAACACAAAATCATCCATGTCATACTAATCCGTCGAGCGTTTTTCATTACTTCATGTGAATCAGCAGCCATAAATCTGGCTAAAATATGAGGTTGCCCAAAATATCCAAGCCCCCAACCTAATAATGAAATAATGGCAATAAAATCCATATGAGCAAATAAATTGGTATAATCTGAATTGAGCGATTCAATATATATCAATGCATCAGAAAGCCCACCAGCATTCACCATAACCATAATTGGCGTTAGAATAAGTGCAAACATCATTAAACTAGCTTGAATAGTATCAGTCCAGCTTACTGCTAAAAAACCACCGATAAACGTATAGGCAATTGTTGCACCTGCACCCGCTAACATCGCCCAGCCATAGCTCATACCAAATGTACTCTCGAATAACTTTGCGCCTGCAACTACACCAGAAGCACAATAAATGGTAAAAAATATTAGAATAATGACAGCTGAAATAATGCGTAGAAGTGAGCTTTTATCATCAAATCGACGAGCAAAATAATCGGGTAAAGTTAATGAATTATGATTGATTTCAGTAAAGACTCGTAATCGTCCTGCAATGAGTAGCCAATTTAAATAAGCACCAATAATCAATCCGATTGCAATCCAACTTTGTGAAATACCAAACAAAAAAACAGCACCAGGTAATCCCATTAATAGCCAACCACTCATATCTGATGCGCCAGCTGAAAGCGCAGTCACAACACTACCGATACGACGCCCACCTAAAATATAATCACCAAAATTTTGCGTTGAGCGAAACGCAAAAAAACCTATGGCAATCATGCCTAAAATATATACAGCAAAGGTGACAATCATTGGTAAGGGCATATCTTTAAAAAACCTTATTTGATAAAATTAAGAAATAGTACGCTAGCTTATCATAAAATGACTATGCTAAAAAGTCAGTGAGTATAAATGTGAATAGACAAATAATAAAAAACTAAACAACATTAAAAATAAAAATATCTTACAATTATTAATCAGTATGTTTCATCGTTCCCATCTATATTAAAAAAACTAAAGGCAACTTACAGATAAACAGTAAATAAAAGTATATAATATGCACCTTACTATTTTTTAATAAAATTATTTTGTGAAACAATCTACCCGAATTCAAATTCTAGAAAGATTAAAGGATCATATTAAAGATCCAACAACAGAACTAGTGTATGAAACACCTTTTGAACTATTAATCGCAGTAGTACTTTCTGCTCAAGCGACTGACGTTAGTGTAAACAAAGCCACAAAACCACTGTTTGCTATTGCAAATACGGCTGAACAAATTTTGGCTCTTGGTATTGAGAAATTAAAAAGCTACATCCGCACCATTGGCCTTTATAACAGTAAAGCAGATAACATTATAAAAACATGTCAAATTTTGGTAGATAAATATCAGGGTGAAGTCCCTGAAAGTTTTGATGCACTAATTGAATTACCGGGTGTTGGTCGTAAAACGGCAAATGTTGTGTTAAACACCGCTTTCGGTTGGCCTACCATTGCAGTTGATACACACATATTTAGAGTAAGCAACCGTACAGGTTTTGCACCAGGTAAAACGGTAGAGGTTGTTGAAGAAAAATTACTGAAAGTCGTACCTAAAGAATATAAAATAAATTGTCACCACTGGCTAATATTACATGGCCGTTATACCTGTATTGCTAGAAAGCCTAGATGTGGATCCTGTGTTATAGAAGATTTGTGCGAATTTAAAGAAAAAATTTACCCAGAGTAGAAATCAATGCCAAATAAATTTAATTTAGACCAAGATGATATAAACTTGTTTAAAAATAGTATTGGTAACATCACCAAAAAACTAAAACAAGATACTGTCGTTCATAAACCACAGAAACGTTCACAAAAAGCAATAGAAACCCAAAAACAGCAATATGAAAAAATTAATGCTGAATTTTATTTTTCTGATGATTATCAGCCGCTATTGCAAGAAGACCCAATTCGCTATAGCCGAGAAAATGCAGATCCCTACGAAGTAAAAAAATTGCGCCGTGGATTTTATGAACCAGAATTCTTTTTGGATCTACATGGGTTAACTCAACAAGAGGCTAAAAAAGAAATTGCCGCTCTTATCGCAGCATGTTTACATGAAAGAGCTCATTGTGCTTGTATCATGTATGGACATGGGAAAAACATCTTAAAAAAACAAACACCCATGTGGCTAGCTCAACATCCTCATGTTATCTGTTTTCATCAAGCGCCTAAAGAATTTGGTGGCAACGCAGCACTTCTCATTTTATTTGATATCGAGAACAAACTAATAAATAGTTAGCTTTTGAAAACTTAACTATCTAGATAATCATAAAAATAATTTTTTACTCTTCTTCCGTCAATTTTCATCTAAACCTTTGTGATGACATTAGCATGTAGATAAAAAACAAAAAATAAAATAACGTTAACTAAAGAATAATGTTTAAAAAATAGTTGTTAATAACATAAAACAAAAAAACCAGCTTAGCGATAACGTCAAGCTGGTAAACATTGGAAGCAATGTGAGCAATGTCATACTTTTTCAAAAGCCTCTAAAGCTCTAACAAAGTACGAATTAATGATAATGATAATGATTATCATTAACAAAATCAAGCATTTTTTTATTTTTCTAAGCTAAATAAAAATAAACGCTTTATTCACTAATTTCATAATAAGAGGATTGATATTTAACAATATAAAAAATAAGCAGAATATTCCTATTCTGCTTTTTATAAAAAATTATACGCAATGGCTAATTTAGGCGAAATAAAATAGAGTATAATACTTATTATTTTTGATAAATAAATTCAACACCTTCTTCATCGCTTTCGTCCCAGTCATCAAAATCATCGTCATCATCAAAAGCCTCATCCATTGCTTGTTGATGGTAATCATCCCACATAAATTCCACTTTTTCAGGTGATGACTCTTCTTGTTCGGCTTCACGTGGATGCGCATTGATATATTCCATTAAGTCCCAACATAAGGCCTTTATACCTTCTTGATTAATGGCTGAAATAATATAATATTTATCTTGCCAATCAAGTGCCCTAGCTATTTCAGCTGCACGTTTAGCGCTCTCTTCAGGACCTAATACATCCATTTTATTAAATACCAACCAACGTGGTTTATTAGCTAATTTTTCACTATATTGTTGAACCTCTTTGATTATTACTTTAGCATTTTCTATCGGATCTGATTCATCTACTGGTGCCATATCGATCAAATGAACTAAAACACGACAACGTTCAAGATGTTTTAAGAAACGAATACCAAGTCCTGCACCGTCTGATGCCCCCTCTATTAAACCAGGAATATCAGCAACAACAAAACTTTGTTCATTATCCATTCTTACTACACCTAAACTAGGCACTAAGGTAGTAAATGGGTAATCTGCAACTTTCGGTTTAGCTGCTGAAACTGAGCGAATAAAAGTTGATTTACCAGCATTAGGCAAGCCCAACATCCCCACATCAGCAAGTAATAATAATTCTAATAATACATCGCGCTTTTCACCTGGAGTACCATCAGTTTTTTGTCTTGGCGCACGATTTACCGATGATTTAAAACGCGCATTTCCAAGCCCATGAAAACCGCCCTTGGCAACCAATACTTTTTGTTGGTGATGCGTTAAATCACCAATAATTTCACCTGTATATTTGTCGGTAATTCGTGTTCCCACAGGCACTTTAACGGTAATATCTCGACCACGCTTACCCGTACAATCAGAACCTTGTCCATTTTGGCCACGCTCAGCGCGGTAATTTTTTTCAAACTGAAAATCAACTAATGTATTTAAATTCTCATCAGCAATAAAAAAGACATCACCACCATCGCCACCGTCGCCACCATCAGGACCACCTTTAGGTATATACTTTTCTCGGCGAAAACCGACACAACCATTTCCACCATCTCCAGCTTCAACACGGATTGATGCTTCATCAACAAATTTCATTATTCTTCCCCTTTATTGCGGTTAATTAGCCAGCCTTTCCTTGGATGCCAAATATAATGCCCCATAGCAAACTTTTCAGGCCAAATTAAAGCAAACAAATCTGAAAAGATGAGCGAAAATAATGGCGTTAAAGTTGTTATTGCACTCACTTGTGCTGCTTGCCAGCGCTCCATAGCCATCACTAACGCACCATAAGCAATAATAGTATTTAAACCACAAAATATGATAGCAAACAGTTGAGTTGCATCAGCATTTATAATTTTACTTGACGACGTAAAAGGCAACAAAAAAACAGTACAAATAAGGTAAATTAACCAAAGTAACTGTTCTGCACGTAATTTCTGTAATAGTACTTTTTGAGCAAGCGCATAGCAAGCCCATGATACCGAAGCCAGTAAACCAAACCACACACCAATACCATACGAAGACATATTAGAAAACAGATCTACAATATTTTTATTAAAAAATAACGCAAGCCCAACTAATAATACTAAAATACCAATAATTTGAGTCGGCCTGAGTCGCTCTCTAAAAATAAAAGCACTTGAAATCATAAAAATCACAATGCCAGTTTGCCCGACAACCTGAGCGGTTGTAGCTGAAAGATACTGAACTGCACTTGCAAACAGTGCAAAATTACCCAACAACCCAAAACCTGCAATCATCAATAAAACAAAACGACGATGTTTTCTGAACATCATTAAATTAGGAAATTGCTTTTTGTAAGCCAACCAAATAGTAATACCAAGAGCTGAAATAGCCAATCTCGACCAAGCTAATGTCAATGGATCAACAACCACTAGCGCATATTTCATTGCAATTGGCACAATGCCCCACATCACTGCGGTTAACATGGCAAGTGCAAAACCTAATTTAACATTTTGCTGCTTTATCATATCACCATCAATTTTATATTAACTTCAAGAAATGAAAAAAGCCCCACAATAATTGTGAGGCTTCTAAAACTTTTTGAACCGTTTATGAATTAACTGTTAGCAACTACACTAACATAACGACGATTCTTAGGTCCTTTAACTTCAAACTTTACTTGTCCATCAATTAAGGCAAATAGAGTATGATCACGACCACAACCTACATTAGTGCCTGGGTGGAATTGAGTTCCACGTTGACGAACTAAAATGTTACCAGCAAGAACTTCTTGACTACCATAACGTTTAACCCCTAAACGTTTACTTTGGGAATCACGACCATTACGTGATGAACCACCAGCCTTCTTATGTGCCATTGTTCGATACTCCTATTAAGCGATTGCAGTGATCTTCACATCAGTGAACCACTGACGGTGACCTTGTTGTTTACGATAGTGTTTACGACGACGGAATTTAACAATTTTCACTTTATCGCCACGACCGTGCTCAACAATTTCTGCTTTAATTGTTGCACCTTCAACAAACGGAGCACCAACTTTGATGTCTTCACCATTTGCTACCATTAAAACTTTATCGAAAACAACTTCTGCACCTGTTTCGACTTCAATTTTTTCCAAGCGAACGACTTGTCCTTCGCTAACTCGGTGTTGTTTACCACCACTTTGGAAAACTGCGTACATACTTAACTCCGCAATAAAAAGCAGACGATTACTTGATTAAACATATATGTCTGCGTGATTAATCTTATAGGGCGTGAATTTTACGCAAATTTTATTCTTGTTGCAAGCGCTGTTTAACAAAAGATCGCAAAAAGTTACAAAAAAGATCAGATAGATACTCTTTTCAAGCTACAATAACCATAAATTACTATTTAGCTAAAATAAAATTACAAAATAATATTGAGTGTTTATATGTCGAAAATAAAAATTCGCCCCACCGAATCAATTATTAATCGTTTAACACTATTACTGTTCTGTTTAGGTGCTATTGCTTTAATCGCTTTATCATTTTCAATCCAGGTAGCCAATGATACAAAAGGTGGGGCATATATGGTTAATCAATTAGGCTTACTAAGAATGAAGAACTACCAAATACTAACAATGGTTCCACTCAATAAGAAAGATTATGATAATTTAAATATTTTTATTAATATTTCTTCATCACAAAAACATTTAACGCTTTTAAAACGCTATAATTTAATTAATGAATTTAATCAGTTAGAAACTGATTGGAATACTCGACTTATTACTAAAATACAGCAAGCACAAAAAATCGATGAAATAAGAATTGATATTGAAAGCTATGTTGCTCGTATCAACCATTTGGTAGATAAGATTGATCAAAAAACCGAAAACAAAATTTATTATATTTCTCAATTACAACAATTATTTATTGTTATTATCGTAATTTTTTTAGCTGTTCAAATTTATTACTTACGTTACTACCTTCTTGCACCATGGCAAAAATTAGTTAGTATGGCTGAAGCAATTTCTAGCCACAATTTTAAAGCGCGTTTTAATATTAAAAGCAGAAAGAATGAATTTGATCTTTTAGGGCTAGCTTTTAACAAAATGTCCGAGCAAATTGAATCACAATATTTATTGTTAGAAAAACAAGTTGCAGAAAAAACAGCTAAATTACAACAAACCAATAAAATTGTTTCATTTCAATATCAAACAATTAAGCAACTACATACTTCAGAGCCATTGTGTGAACGTTTTCTAAAAATACTACACAAATTAGAAGATTTAGTACCATTAACTCAATTTAAAATCCGTTTTTATGAATCAAATGATCCTGAGCATTATCAACAAATCAGTTACGATAATGAGCAAAAATTACCTTATTGCCAAAATTCTAAATGCAAAGCTTGTTTAAGCTCATCAAAATCTTATCAAAAAAATAACTTTCAACGCCATTGGCACCTTCAAGAAAACGGGGAAAAATATGGGATATTATTTGCTTTGCAGCCAAAAAATATCATATTAACCAATGAACAAGAAAACTTAATTGTGGGAGTTATCGAGCAAATGACTACTGCAATGAAGCTCGATAGACAAATTGAACAACAAAAACAATATTTATTAATAAAAGAACGCTCAGCAATGGCCAGAGAGCTGCATGATTCCATTGCTCAATCTCTATCTTGTTTAAAAATACACCTCAGCTGCTTACAAATGCAATCAGATTTAACATCACAAAGCAGTATTGATTTATTGGCAACAATGCGTAAAGAAGTCAATATAACCTACTCTCAACTAAGAGAACTAATTACCTCTTTTCGCTTACGCCTTAACCAAACGGGTTTTTATGCAAATTTAATGGAATTAATTGAGGAATTTAATCAAAAATTACAATTCAATATTCAGTTTGAATATTTATTGCCGCTGAATATTATCAATAGTAAATATGCATTTCATTTATTACAAATTATTCGTGAAGGACTAAATAACATATATAAACATGCTAAAGCCACACAGGTTATTGTCAGTTTAAAAATTGATGATCATCAAATTATTTCCGTCTGTATTGAGGATAATGGCATTGGTTTACAAAACAATATTAAACAGGATAATAGTTATGGTCTAATCATTATGCGTGATAGAGTTGAAATACTAAATGGTAATTTAACAATAAACAGTCCTCCCCACAAAGGGACACAAATTATGATAGCATTTAAGGTTAATAAAACCATTTCATTCAAAGCAATAGAAGAGTAAAAATGGAACAAATAAATTGCTCAATACTTCTTATTGATGATCATCCAATGTTAAGAAATGGCGTAAAACAGCTGATAAATACAGTCAACCATTTTGACATTGTGGGAGAAACTGGCTCTGGAATAGAAGGCGTTAAATTAGCCGAAGAGCTTGATCCTGATATTATTCTACTTGATATCAATATGCAAGATGTTAATGGATTAGAAATATTACGCTACTTGCGTGAAAAAAAAATATCGAGTCGCATTATTATGTTTACAGTATCAGATGCAAAAGAAGATATAATCACCGCACTAAAAACAGGTGCTGATGGCTATTTATTAAAAGATATGGAGCCTGAAGATTTTCTAAAATCACTACAAGAAATCTCGATTGGAAAGCTAATTATGGATAATGCTATTTCACATATTATCCTCAATTATATGCGTAATAACGAACAACTAACTACAAAACAGATGCATGATGTCAGTTTATTGACACCAAGAGAAAATGAAATTTTTAATTTATTAGTACAAGGACTACCAAATAAGCTAATTGCAAAAGATTTAGGTATCGTTGAAAGCACAGTCAAAGTACATATCAAAAGTATATTCAAAAAACTTAATTTTAAATCAAGAATGGAAATGACAGTATGGTATTTACAAAGTAAGGAATAAACGTATACATTGAAAAATAAAATATATCTTGTTCAGCGATGCACCAGATAAAATCATTTATTCAACAGAATAACAAACATCACAAAACGGAGTATAGCATTTAAAAAATATAGAAAACTACCATGATCTATTATAGAATTAGATTAAAAAACAGCCACTATTTATAATAATAAAAATACCAAATCTAAACTAGGAATATTTGAAATGCCAATATTGATAAATGCTTATTCTACAGTCACTCATCCACCAGCCATTAATTTTCCCTGCGAGCGTCTATACCATCGCGGATTGGATGATTCTGAGTTGACGAAACACCTTGATGGTTTTATCGGTTATGTCATGCAAGCAGGAGATGGGCAGATGAATTCACGCCGTTATGCTTTGTATCGCCATATCCAACGAGTTAAACATCAATTTACCTTTGAGATTGAAGAAGATAATTTCAATGAATTTACCACTTGGGGCTGGCAGGCGAATGCAATTATATTTATGCCTGATGGAACTATTCGGAATCCTGACGGAGATGTATTACAAGATCCTGATGGTAACATTGATTTAGATGTAATCGTCCCTTATCCACTAGAAGCATTAAAGCGAAAAACAAAAACTGAACAGTATTTAGCCAAATTGGGGTTGCATACACCTACACATTTACCACCGGTTATTGCCGAATCGGAAGTAATACTTAGAACACCTGACGAAGTAGCTAAACGAGCCTTAGCAATAATGTTAACAGGTATTCAGGCTGAAAGTTTTAGAGAAAATGATCCAATTAATCCGATGGAATTTAAAGAACGTTGTCCAATGGGGTTTGAGGCTTTATCAAATAATGAGCGTGACTTTATTTATAGCGGGCAGCCGACAGAGCAAGATGTGATAGATATGTCTTGGAAATACGAAGCATTATTACCTTTACAATGGGCTATCAATTGGCAATCTGAGCTCCCTTTTGCTGATACTATCTGCGATGTTTCATCGTTAGTTGACCAAGGAATGCAACATAGTGGACAAGATTTTTCAACCGTGGCCTTAAGACCAGTTAGTGAATTGTTGGATGCTTTAGATTTACACTACCGCTTACATTGGATAACCACAGATTTTCGAATGAAAGATAAGCAACCTCCCGCATCGATTATAAGTGATGTTATTCAAGAGCGTCATTATGCTTTAAATTGGTTAACCAATTTTGAAAATGCTGATTGGGATGATGTCGATACACCAACCTAATATTTTCATCTTCTCATTTGTTGACATCATATTTAATATGGTGTCAAAGTTCTAAATATTAACCATAATATCAAAGCTAATAAATAGTTTAAACTTTCGTTTTCTATCTTTTTAAATCGCTAAATATTTGCTGATTATGTCACATCACCATAAAAAGAATTAACACGATCCTTACCAAAATATTATACATAGCCCTCTCTATCATTTTTTTATTTTGATAATATTGTTGTTCATATTGTTCTAGCAATACCTAGTTCTTGGCTGAACAACCACGCATACAATAATAATAGATTTCAATATATTTAAATAGTGCTTTATTGGCTAGCATCCTCGGTCACTGCGAACGAGCATATTTTTAAGAAAGTAGCGCCGAAACAAAGCTTGCTTTAATGTATTACAGACTAAATGACGGTCTAGGTAACGACTCGTTTGCCTAGCTTTTCGATATTATGAAAGTTAATATTCCCCCATAAAATCGTTCAGGTAGAGTATTGATTTTATTAAAGTTTTTTAAATTTAATGTTTTTGTAAAATCAAATACTTATAGTTTGCTTTATGTTTTTATTACGATGTTTTTTGGATTATTTACCACTCTTACAAATTGCTGACAACTGCAGCAGGATAGCAAAGAGACCATTTTATCCCAGCTAAAGCCAAAAATTGCTAAGAAAATCGCTCTATCTTCTTAGCTCATACATTGCTACTAAAACTATTTAAAGCAAAAGCTCAAAACGTCCGAAACTATACCGAATAAAAACAACCATTAAAGTTTACTTTTTTTAATAGATTGTCTGCTATTGAGAATATAATTCCCCCCAGCAGTCAAGGACTAAATCCGAAAGGCTAATTAGCAGCACAAAGTCCATTCCTACTAGCTCTCCCACCGAGCACATCACCGTCGTCCGAGTCAACACCGAATAAGTAATTATTTCCAGTATCACTTGTCCAGTAGTTGCGACTAGCAAAATCTGCGTTGGTATAACAGCTCATATCTCCCCACTCAGTAAAAAAGCCTACGCCAATTCGACGCTGGTAATGATTACCAGATGATGATGGGATGGCACCGACAGAACCTTGACACCAGTGACCTGACCACTTACCGGAACAAACCGCATTAGTTAAATCCCTTACCTGTGGAAAACGATAACCTAAATGGCTACACCAAGAAGCTTGTTTAGAAGCGTCAGTCGCTCGAAATCCACGATTAACGAACCATTGCTTCAACACAAACCCATACTTGACAACCACACTACCTTGACTATCTCTACCCACTAACTCGAATGTTTGAGGCAAGGTTGGCTTGCTAATTGGACTTGGGGAATCTGAGCTTTTTTGGTTATCACTTGCCCTAGGACCCGTTAGCGTAACGCGCATTACCTCTACTGAATGATTGGATATCCAATTATCGCCTGCATTTGGTAACGTCCTTGTCACAGTAGCTGTTATTCCCCCATGTGTAACAGAAGCCCAAGTCAACTGGCGACCTCCCCCTATGTCTAAATCAAAGTACAAGCCATCTGCACCTGTTGTCGGAAAATTTTGTTCATAAGTTGCTGGATTAGTTGATTGGACTAGAAATCCTTTAGTTGGATTCCAAATATTAGCTGGACCAGCGTAATCACCTTCACCATAGGTTAGATTTGGTCTTACATGACAGATTTTAGGAGGTAAATTTGGGCTGATGTAGTACTCCACCGATTGACGGTGGAAATAATTTGTATCTGGTACACCGTACTGTGTTTTTAAAGCCCCCTCTGTACTACTTAATATCACCTTATAAGGTGCTTTACAAATATCTAAAATATCATTACGACTAACAGCATTACCATTTTTATCGGAAAAATAAGCAGATAGATTTCCTTTTGCGGTTACGCCATTTATTCCCTGACCATCACCATCATCATCGCCCCAATAATGATAAGTGTTCACTATATCATTTAAACTGACTGAATCAACTGATGAGGGAATCAACATGTGAATATCACTTAAAGTACTTCCTTTAGGTAAAGTTATTGGATTTGTTACGCTTGATGTATTGGTTGATGGAGTAACTATTGTTCCATCCAATAGAGTGATATTCAATAAATCATCGGTTGTGATCGCTTTAGTTTTACCACCATCAAATGTTAAATATGGTGCACTACCTTCTATAACATTACTAGTATGCGCAGTTAATGCCTGCAAATTAGGCGAATACGGCAATAACAACAATGGCACTAATACCAACGTTTTTTTTGTAGATAATTGTATGGATAATTTCGATGCTAAAAATGAAGTAAGTGTAAAAACTCGTCTAACGTGGTTATTTAATAAATTTAAGACATAGGTTTGCCAGTGCTGGTGTCTGGTGTTGATAAGTATACTGCATAACATCCCTTTTGTAAAGTAATATATTGTTTTATTTTATTTTTTTAACGATCTATAATCTATAAAATATAGCTGAATTAATTCTAATTTTTAAAATTATAATGTTTAAAAAAAATTTGGCTACATTTTTAACTAAAAATTTTGTAAAGATTTATTAAGATACTTGATTTTTTTTGGATGTGCTGAGTTTCGATCGTTTTTATCTTGTAATAAAACACACTCGGCTCAATAAAACAGAGTATTATAAAAAAATGAAAAATAGAAGAATTAAATTCCATTAACTCTTTTCCTTCATCAGGATGTGCTGTCACCTAAGCGAAATTAGCACGCCAAATAATAATATTTGGTAAATTATTGATATAAATGTTATTTCTTTCACGAAAAACTAAAATTTAAACACAGATTTTTATCTGTACTATTTCAATCAATTACGCCATAATGTTATAAAAATAACAGTGCTTGGCTATATTTGTTATTTTTATAACATCCCTATTTATTTACAGACTAACAATATTTAATTAAACATTATTACAAAGACATTTTAAGGATCTCGTTATGAGTTATGCAAAGTATATCGATCATACTTTACTTGCAATGAACGCAACAAAAGACCAAATCACTAAACTCTGTGAAGAAGCTAAACAATATCATTTTTATTCAGTTTGTGTAAATTCAGGCTATGTTCCTTTAGTGGCTAGTTTACTAAAAGGTAGCGATGTAAAAGTGTGTTCAGTCGTTGGCTTTCCTTTAGGTGCAATGCTAACTAGCGCTAAAGCCTTTGAAACCGAAATGGCGGTTAAAGCAGGTGCGCAAGAAATCGATATGGTCATCAATGTGGGTTGGTTAAAAAGCAATGATTGGGATGCGGTTAAACAAGATATTGAGGCGGTATTTAATGCTTGTGGCGCTGTGCCATTAAAAGTGATTTTAGAAACTTGTTTATTAACTAAAGACGAAATTGTTAAAGTTTGTGAAATTTGTAAGCAAATCGGTGTTGCTTTTGTTAAAACCTCGACTGGGTTTAGTGTATCTGGCGCAACGGTTGAGGATGTTAAGTTGATGCGTGATACCGTTGGCAATGAGATGGGCGTTAAGGCATCGGGTGGTATTCGTGATCGTCAAACGGCTGAAAAAATGGTTCAAGCGGGGGCTTCGCGTTTAGGGGCTAGTGCTGGTATTGCGATTGTTTCTGGTGATGTAACTTCGACCAGTGATTATTAATCAATGATATCAATTAATAAGCTACTTATGTAGCTTGTTATTATTGATTTATAGGATCAGCATGGAAACACAATCACAAAAAAGAGTGAATGATCTTATTCAACTTTTAAAAAAAACAGATAAGATTCATTTAAAAGAAGCCGCTAAGTTGTTGGCTGTTTCAGAAATGACCATTCGCCGAGATTTGAGCAATGTTGGTTGTTCCCTAAGTGTTTTAGGTGGCTATGTTGTTAGTGATGCTCGTCATCAAATTACCCCGTATTTTTTGTCAGACCAACAAGATAAACAGGTTTATGAAAAACAATATATTGCCAATATAGCTAGTAAATACATTGTAGAAAACGATACCGTCTTTTTTGATTGCGGTACGACTATTCCTTTTATTATTGATGCCATTGATGATGAAATAACTTTTACTGCTATCTGTTATTCATTAAACGCATTTTTAGCATTACAAAATAAATCTAATTGTAAGACAATTTTATGTGGTGGTCATTATCAGGCTAATAATGCGATTTTTAGCGCTATTGGACAGCATAGTGAATTAAATTCGATTTGCCCAAATAAAGCATTTATTTCGGCCGCAGGGATTGATATTAAGCAAGGCGTAACTTGTTATCATTTTGATGAAGTTGATATGAAATTGCAGGCGATAAAAAAATCAGGTCAAAATATTTTGATTGCCGATCATACTAAATTTAATCAAGTTAAACCGGCTTTTATTGGTGAGTTAACTCTGTTTAATCAAATTATTACAGATAAAGTGCCAACCAAGCAATTTATTAATTTTTTAGCTAACCATAATATAGATTTAATGTATTAATATGAAAAATATCACAATTTTAGGTTCGACAGGTTCAATTGGTTGCAGTACGCTAGCGGTTATTGCTCAAAATCCACATCTATTTAAGGCTTATGCTTTAGTAGGAGGTAATAATGTTGCCAAAATGACTGAGCAATGTCTGGCTTTTAAGCCTAAATACGTTGCCATGGCAACAGCGCAAGCTGAGACGGCATTAAGAGCAAATCTTGCAAATCTAAAATTGGATATTGAAGTGTTAAGTGGTGAACAAGCCATTTGCGACTTATCGCAGTTTCCCGAGGTCGATCAAGTGATGGCCGCAATCGTTGGAGCCGCAGGATTAAAACCAATCCTTGCTGCGATTAAAAAAGGTAAGCGTATTTTGTTGGCCAATAAAGAATCGCTAGTAACCTGTGGACATTTATTTATGCAAGCGGTTAAAGAGTATGGTGCTGAGTTGTTGCCGGTAGATAGCGAACATAACGCTATTTTTCAAAGTTTACCAACGACGGTACAGCATGATTTAGGTTTTGCTAACCTTGCTGAGCATGGTATTACTAAAATCGTGTTAACAGGTTCTGGCGGACCATTTCGTGATTGGGATTTAGCTAAACTGGCACATGTCACCCCCGAGCAAGCGGTTGCTCACCCTAATTGGTCGATGGGTAAAAAAATATCTGTTGATTCAGCAACGATGATGAATAAAGGGCTGGAATATATTGAAGCTCGTTGGCTATTTAATGCTAGTGCCAACGAAATGGAAATTATTATTCATCCGCAATCAATTATCCATTCAATGGTACGTTATCAAGATGGTAGTGTGATAGCTGAACTTGGTGTGCCTGATATGTGCACGCCAATTGCTTATGCCATGTCTTACCCCGATCGTGTTCCTTCAAGCGTACCACCTTTAGATTTTACGCAAATTTCGTCGTTAACATTTAAACAACCTGACTTTGACCGTTATCCATGTTTAAAATTGGCAATCAATGCCTTTAATCAAGGGCAAGCGGCTACCACGGCGCTCAATGCCGCCAATGAAGTTGCGGTTGAAGCATTTTTGCAACATAAAATTGGTTTTATGGATATTGCTAAAAATGTATCAAAAGTATTAGATCAATTGGCTTTCCCTGAGCCATCGACAATTGATGATGTTTTTATGATAGATCAGTGGGCAAGATCACAATGTAGTCGGTATTAAATGCTATTTGATTTTATAAACAGTAATTTAACTAAATAGTTGAGTTATTAAATAGTTAAATTACTGAGTAGTTAAGTTATTGAGTGGTAAAGGGCAGTCAATCATAATTATATTTTGAAACTATTGTATTCAATCTTGCTGCCCTATTAGTAAGTTTTTACTATTTTTAGTATGCCATTTGTTTTGCTGTTAATGTTGGATTATCGCTAATAAATGATTGTAAAAATGTACTATCAGGTAGTGCAGTTAATGCGCCTTTTTTGGTTGTAGCTAAGGCTCCACAAGCGCTGGCAATGGTCATCATGCTTTCTAACATCAGTTTATCCTCAGGCATGCCTGAGGATGCAATACTGCTGAGTAATCCTGCGACAAAAGCATCACCTGCACCGGTTGTATCAACACTATTTACATGGTACGAATCAAACGAAAATGTTTTACCTTTCCATAATACAATGCTGCCATCTTTACCTTTGGTAATTAATTTTAATGGTGCTTCATAGTGTTGTTGTAGTTTATTTAATGCTTCACTCCAATCATTGCTTTGAGTTAACCAAAATAGTTCTTCGTCTGATAGTTTGAGGATATCAGCATCATGACAAAATTGAGTAATAGTGGTGCGCATTTCGTCTTTATTGGCCCACATCTGTTCGCGCAAGTTAACATCAAAGCTGATTAGGCCATTTTTAGCGGTAAGCTGTTCAATCGCAGTTTTAAGTGTTTGACGGCAGGTGTGGCCAACTAGCGCCAAAGAGCAAAAGTGTAAAATATCTTGGTTAAAATTAGGAATTGCTTGCTGAGATAAAAATTGATCAGCTGAAGGTGAAACCAAAAAAGTAAAACTACGTTCACCGTTTTTTCCTAAATCAACAACCACAGTACTTGTTCGATGATGTTCATCTTTTTCAAGGCTTTGGCAATCAACGTTATATTGGCGGAATGTGGTTTCCATAAAATCACCAAAAGGGTCATTACCAACACGACCAATAAACGCTGAAGGCAGTCCTAATTTTGCAATACCAATTGCAACATTTGCAGGTGCGCCACCAGCACATGCTTTATAATTCATATCACCAAATGGCAATAAATCAATAACGGCATCCCCAAGGGACCAAACTTTAGTATTATTCATTTTTTAACTCGATTATAGTCAGTTACTGCGGTAATCTAGTATAGAGACAGATTACTTGAGTTTTTTGAAATATGTCATCTTTTTACTTTTTAGTAAAGTCATTAATAGTTAATCTGTTGTTGAATTTATAATAGTCATTTTTTAATAGTCCGTCATAGACTAAATCATTTGACAAAAAATTCATTGTTAACGTTAAAAATATGTGACTATCATCACATATTTTATCGCTAATTTCATTAACAGTTAACGTTAACAATTAAATTAAGATACTATTAAATAAAGGTATCTAATATTGGATAAAAAAGGGGTTTTTATGTCTACTGCTATTGATAAAGCCAATCTAGCTGTTAAAAATTTAGAAAAAGTAATGAATAAACAATATTATCCACATTTTCATTTAGCTCCACCAGCTGGTTGGATGAATGATCCTAACGGTTTGATTTACTTTAAAGGTCAATATCATGCCTTTTATCAGCATCATCCTTATGATGAAAATTGGGGACCAATGCATTGGGGACATGTTGTTAGTGATGATTTAGTCACATGGCGAAGGTTGCCAATAGCTATTGCTCCCGATCAAGAATTTGATAAGTCAGGCTGTTTTTCTGGATCGGCCGTAGATAACAATGGTGAGTTATGCTTAATTTATACTGGTCATATTTGGTTGAGTGGCCAAGGTTATGATGAACAGATTCGACAAAGCCAATGTCTTGCAATTAGTAAAGATGGCATTCATTTTGAAAAGCAAGGCACAGTACTTATACCCCAAGACGGAGTAATGCACTTTCGCGATCCTAAAGTGTGGCAACAAGATGGTAAATGGTGGATGGTTGTTGGTCAAAGAACGCCAAATAATGTTGGTCAAGTTTTACTATTTAGATCTGATGATTTAAATGAATGGCAATTGGATCATGTTGTAGTGAGTGATATCGATCCTGATGTTTATATGCTTGAATGCCCTGACTTTTTTCCACTTGGTGATAAATGGGTTTTGATGTTTTCACCACAAGGGTTGAAAGCAAAAGGTTATCAGTATCGTAATCAATTCCAATCAGGCTATATAGTAGGTAATTGGCAACCTGGGCAGCAATTTTCAATAGTTAAACCTTTTCAAGAAATGGATTTTGGACACGATTTTTATGCACCGCAATCATTTCTTGCCGCTGATGGACGTCGTATTATTTTTGCTTGGATGGATATGTGGCAGTCAGCCATGCCAAGCAAAAAAGATAAATGGGCAGGCGCATTTACACTTCCTCGTGAACTGATTTTAGATCAAGATAATAAAGTCAGAAATCGCCCAGTAAAAGAACTTGAAGCATTGCGCGAAAAGCCAAAATCATTTGATGAAATAACACTTAATAGTGAAATTAAAAATACCAATATTGAGTCAATTTGTTGTGAACTTTGTGTTGAATTTGATCTAAAAGAAAGTGATGCTGAGCGTTTTGGTTTGCAACTTGCTGCCACTGAAAATGGTAAACAAGCAACATTACTATATGTTGATTTACAATCTAATCGTATTGTTCTTGATCGTAGTTTATCTGGTCTTGAATTAACTGGTTATCGTAGCGTACCATTATCAGAAAGCCAAAAATTAACTTTACATGTGTATGTTGATGCTTCATCTGTAGAAGTATTTGTTAATGGTGATTTATATAGCCTTTCAAGCCGTATCTATCCAAAATTACCAGCGGAGCGAGTAGTTAATTTATTTGCTGAAAATGGTAGCACCAAAATAACCAAATTAGATAGCTGGCAGTTAAAATCTATTTATGCGTAATTGATGATTGAATTGATCGCCATTGGGCGGTCAATTTATTTAAGTAAGTTATAATGAATTCCTTTCTAAATAAGGTGATGCTACCTGTATTATCTGTTTTTGGTTTTTGTTATTAATTATATGTAAAGCTGCTTGTTCTCCAATCTCATAATGAGGCAATTGCACTGTTGTCAGTGGTGGATAAAATAGTTCACCAGTACCTACCATGTTATCGTAACCTAATACAGCCACATCAGAAGGAATATGAAGTCCTTGACCGAGTAAATATTGATAAGCAACAAAAGCTATTCGATCATTACCGCAAATTAATACATCAAAATCGGGTTTTTTATTACAATGCTGTTTGAGTATATCAACCGTCATCATATATTCTTGAGCAAGATCATCTGATAAAGTTGAGGTATGGTAACTAGTAATCTCATTTAAATTGTAACCGGCATCTAACCACGCTTGCTCAACGGCTTTACGTCGAGTTTTTCCTGCTAATGTGGTTTCTGATAAATAGATGCATAATGGTTTTTTATAGCCTTTCTTTATTACTTGTTGCATGGCTTGATATTGACCCAAATAGTCATTTGGAATATAGCAAGCTAGTTGTTTTGAATCACTTATACAGTTGGCTAATACAACATTTTTATCTAATAACTTTTCAGGAAGTTCAACTTTTCTTAATCCCATTGTGGTATAGATAATACCGTTAGGGCGATATGATAGCAGGGTGTTTATTGCATGATCGGGATCTTTATCATCAAATAAATTAACAATAAAGGTATTCCAACCATGATCTTGTGCGGTCTTTTCTATGGCTTGTAGTAATTCTACCGAAAATGGCGTCATTGCTGTTTCTAATGCCAAAACACCAATTGCACTTGGTCCTGACTTATCACCACGAATCTTCCTTGCCGATAAGTCAGGTACGTAATTAAGGTGCTCAATAGCTTGTTTAACGCGCTTATAAGTTTCTTTATTTAATTTTTCAGGGTTATTTATTGCGCGTGAAACCGTCATCAATGAAACAGATGCTAGCTTTGCAACATCCTTAAGTGAAGCCATAGTTAAATCCTTTTGTTTAACAAGATAAAAATGATTATCAGCCATTACTATGCATGATGATACCACAAATAGAAATGATAAAAAGTGTGAGGTAAGTAACATTTATGACAATTGGTTCTATCTATTTAGTATCAAATATGACAATAATGTTAACATTAACATATTAACGTTAAACTTCATCGATTTTCAACAATATAAGAGTAATAAACATGAATATGATAAAAAATAGAAACTATTGGTTCTCGTCTGGTTACCTTATTACTTTTTATGCTGCGTGGTCGCTGTGGTGGTCCTTTTACGCAATTTGGCTAAAAAGTAAAATTGACTTATCCGGTGAGCAGTTAGGTATTGTTTATGCGGCTAATTCTGCCGCAGCCATGTTTTTCATGATTTTCTATGGCATTATCCAAGATAAATTACAAATAGGTAAAGCCGTAGTGACCTTCCAAAGTATTATCATGGTTCTTATTGGCCCTTTTTTAATTTATGTGTATGAGCCTTTATTAAAAAATGATTTTATTTGGGGTGTTTGTATCGGTGCACCAGTTTTAAGTGCCAGCTTTATTTCGGGCAGTGCTTTGATTGACTCTTTTATTGAACGTATTAGTCGATTATTTGGCTTTGAATTTGGTCCTGCTCGTTTTTGGGGATCATTTGGTTATGCTGCTGCAACGTTTGTTGCCGGTATTTTATTTGGTATTGATCCTCATATTAACTTTTGGATGGCGTCGGGTGTTGCGGTTATCTTTTTCACCATTAATATAGTATTTAAGCCAAAACAATATCAAGCATCACCAACTGAAAATAACGATACTGCTTTAGTAGAAAAAACAACGACTATACCAACAATGGGCGAAATCTTATCGCTGTTTGGTTTGCAAAAATTTTGGTTGTTTGTGTTGTTTGTTATTGGTACTTATAGTTTTTATACTATCTATGATCAGCAGTTATTTCCTAATTTTTATACTGGTTTTTTTGAAAAACCAGAAGATGGCTATCAAGTTTACGGTTATTTAAATTCCTTCCAAGTCTTTTTAGAAGCAACTTGTATGATTATTGCTCCTTATTTTATTAACAAAATGGGAGCTAAAAAATCGCTATTAGTTGCTGCATTAGTTATGATTTGCCGAATTGCATTATCTGCAACGTTAGATAATATTTATCTGATATCATTCGTTAAGTTATTTCATGCAATTGAAATTCCATTATTTATTTTGGCGATGTTTAAATATATTGTAGGTAATTTTGATGCTCGGTTATCTGCTACACTTTATTTAGTTGGTTTTAATATTTCATCAAATCTTGGCGTTATTGTGTTGTCATGGTTTGTGGGTAAATTATTTGATAATACAGGATATGCGACAACATTTTATGTGCTTGCAGGTGTTGTTTTGATTACTTCAATAATAGCTATATTTACTTTAAGTGACGAGAAAAAAGCAAAACAACAATAATTTTAAATTAGCCCTTATAATTATAAATATGGAAACATATTGTTTCCATATTGATGTTAAATCAATACAATCCTTGCTTCTAAGGAAAGTTTGCGAAACAATATTAGCAATTTAGATAATATGTATAGGGACTTGTAGTGAACGATGTAAAAGTAGTTGTTAAACCCGAGATGTTATGGAAAACCATTCGACAAGAAGCCTCTGAGTTAGTTGAAAGCGAGCCGATGTTAGCTAGTTATTTCCATGCAACTTTACTCAATCATGAAGATCTGGGGAGTGCTTTAAGCTATATTTTAGCTAATAAGCTTGTTTCTCAGGTTATGCCCGCTATTGAAATTCGTGAAATTGCCCGTCAGGCTTATCAAGCGGACCAAAATATTATTCAGTCAGCTATATGCGATATCATGGCTGTTTATATTCGCGATCCAGCCACTAATTACTATTCAACACCACTTCTTTATTACAAAGGATTTTTATCCTTGCAAGCTTATCGAATTGCACATTGGCTTTGGAAGGAAAACCGTAAATCATTGGCTATTTTTTTACAAAGCCAAATTGCGATTGTATTTGGTGTTGATATTCACCCTGCGGCAAAAATTGGCTGTGGAGTAATGTTTGATCACGCAACAGGTATTGTGATTGGAGAAACAGTGGTAATTGAAAATGATGTTTCTATTTTACAATCGGTTACATTAGGCGGAACGGGTAAAGAAAATGGTGATCGCCATCCAAAAATTCGTGAAGGGGTGATGATTGGAGCTCATTCAACGATTTTAGGTAATATTGAAATAGGTAAAGGTGCTAAAATTGGAGCTGGCTCTGTTGTGTTAGATCCCGTACCTCAGCATACAACCGTTGCAGGTGTACCAGCCAAAGTGGTGGGTTGCCCTGATTGCGAAAAACCAGCATTAAATATGGATCAAGATATTTAATTGTTATTAGATAATAAAAAACTCCGTTGATAAACACAGACGGAGTTTTTAATAATTGATTGGCTACTTATTGTTAAGATTTACATCCATTGTTGGGTATGGAATATTAATATTATTTTCAGTTAATCCATTTTTGATATTTTCAAGCAGCTCACCTTTTACCGCGCCATAATTTTCGTTTAATGTCCAAACTAACACATTAAAATTCATCGAGGACGCATCTAAAACATCTAATCGAATGGTAGGCTCTTTGGATGTTAATATATTATTAGTTTTATCAACTGCTTGCTTTAATACTTGATAGACTTTTTGAATATCTGAATCATAACCAACATTAACCACCAAATCTAAACGTCTTTCTGGTAAGCGAGTATAGTTGATAATATTAGCACTTACTACTTGGCTGTTAGGAATTATAACTAGTTCGTTGGTTGGTGTAACAATAGATGTTGAGAAAATTTGTATAGAATCAATAATACCTTGCTGACTATTGATTATTACCGTTTCACCAACTTTAAATGGTCGAAAAATAATTAAAATCACTCCAGCCGCAAAGTTAGATAGTGAACCTTGTAACGCTAAACCAACAGCTAAGCCAGCCGCACCAATCACTGCAACAATAGATGCTGTTTGTACTCCTAATTGACCTAAAACAGCAACCAATGTCATTACAATAGTCGCATAGTATGCTAATGCACTGACAAATTTAACAACAGTTGGATCAACGTGTCGATTTGATAATATTCTTTTTAATTGGTTGCTAATAAATCTAGCGATAGTTCTACCAATCACAAAAATAACAATGGCAAAGCAAAAATGAGCAATATAGCTAAATACAACCCCATCATATTTTTCAATAAATGAAAGGGTATAATTTAAAAAACCTTCAAAATTCATATTATTATCCTCAGTAATGGGTAATAGAAATTTTTTTTAAAGTATTTTAATTCACAATTGGCTAAACAAGTTGTTTGATTAATAAAGACCAACGTGTATCAAAATTAGTTGTTGGTAGATATTTAAAACCTGAACGAGAATAACGTGCCATCATTCCCTCGCAAAAAGCTAATAATTGGCTAGATAAAATACGTTCATCAGTTATGAAGGCAACACCTTCACGAATTTTTCGCTCGCGTAAAACTTGTTTAATTTGAGTTTCAATTCGTTCAAATAGCTGGCTAATACGTTCTTGTAACTGATCTTGCTCAAACATTAATGCGTGCCCAGTCATAATTCTGGTTAATCCTGGGTTCTTTTCAGAAAATCCTAATATCAAAGCAAGAATAAGTTGTAACCGAGTAAATGTATTTGGCTCTTCATGCATGATCACATTTATACGGGATAACAAAATATCTTCAATATAGACAATTAAACTTTCAAACATTTTTGTTTTACTTGGAAAATGTCGATATAAAGCTGCTTCAGAAACACCTACTGTTGCAGCTAATTTAGCTGTAGTTATTCTTTGAGTGCCTTCATTCGATTCAAGCATTTTTGCCAATGCTTGTAAGATATCTTCTTTGCGATTTCTATTTTTGCTACTCACGATCATTTTTTACCCGAATGTCCAAAACCACCTTCGCCTCGTGCTGATTCAACAAATTCATCAACAATGTTAAATTCGGCTTGTACAACCGGAACAATGATTAGTTGGGCAATTCGATCGCCTGCTTCAATCACAAAAGGAGTTTGGCTTCGATTCCAAACAGGAACAAATAGTTGTCCTTGATAATCTGAATCAATCAAACCCACCAAATTACCAAGTACAATACCATTTTTTGAACCAAGCCCTGAACGCGGTAACACTAATGCCGCTAAACTAGGATCAGCAATATGCATTGATAAACCAGTCGGGGTTAGGATAGTTTCTCCTGGTTTTATTTCGGTTGTTTTATCAAACATTGCTCTTAAATCAATGCCTGCAGATCCTTCAGTTGCATAAGTAGGCAGAGGAAATTCGTTACCTAAACGTTTGTCTAATACTTTTATATCAATTTTTCTTTTCATCATGACTCGCTTTATATCGTGTTATAACAGTTTGAAGTAACTGTGTTGCTAATTGGTTTTTACTGCTTAATGGTAACGTTTGCTCACCATTTTGCCAATACAGTGTTAATGCATTTTGATCGGAATTAAAGCCAATGGTTTTATCAGAAACATCATTAGCACAAATTAAATCTAAGTTTTTTGCGGTTAATTTTTTTAGTGCATAAGCTTTAACATCATTAGTTTCAGCGGAAAATCCTACCACAAAAGGGCGATGTGTTTTTAGCGCTGCGACACTTGCTACAATATCGGGATTTTTAACTAATTCAATCACAAGCTCATCGTTATCGCCCGTTTTTTTAATTTTTTGTGTCGCAATTGTTTTAGCATGATAGTCGGCAACAGCGGCACAAGAAATAAAAATATTTGATTTTTTAGCGTAATTCATTGCTTCATCGTACATCTGTTTAGCGCTTTTAACGTCAATTCGGTTGACATTATTCGGCGTATGTAAATGAACCGGTCCACTAATTAATGTGACATTGGCACCCATTTGAGCAGCGGCGTTTGCAATTGCAAACCCCATTTTTCCTGAACTGTAATTACTAATATAACGAACTGGATCGATTTCTTCGATTGTTGGTCCTGCCGTAATGGTAATTGATATATCTGAAAGCACTGAGGTTGATTTAAAATAGTGGGTTATTTCTTCAACAATAGTGAGCGGCTCAAGCATACGTCCTGGTCCAACATCACCGCAGGCTTGAAAACCACTGTCTGGACCTAAAATTAAGGTATTTCTTGACGCTAATACAGATAAATTATGTTGAGTTGCGGCGGCTTTATACATTTGTTGATTCATCGCCGGAGCAATGGCAATTGGCGAAGATGTTGCTAAACAAATTGTTGATAACAAATCATCGGCAATACCATTTGCCATTTTAGCAATAATATTGGCGGTTGCAGGCGCAATTAATACTAAATCAGCCCATTTGGCAAGTTCAATATGACTCATAGAAAGCTCGGCCGATGGATCAAAGAGATCGCTAGAAACCTGATTGCCAGAAACAGCTTGAAGCGTCATTTTAGTGACAAAATGGCTAGCAGAATCAGTCAAAACAACACGCACTTGTGCGCCACATTTTTTTAAATGACGAACCAGATCAGGGCATTTATAAGCAGCAATGCCGCCAGTAATTCCTAATAAGATACGTTTACCTGTTAGACTCATAAGCCAGCTTCCTTCCTACCAAAATGAAAGCGTTATATTACCACAATTAAGTTAGATAATAAGTAGCTCTTTCGCATTGGCTAATGTTGCGTCTGTAATTTTATCGCCGCCTAATAATCTCGCTAACTCGTTTAATCGCCCATTTTCGTTTAATTTTTGCATATCTGTAGTGGTTTTTTTACCATTAGTTTGTTTACTAACAAAATAGTGTTGGTTAGCTTGTCCTGCAACTTGTGGTAAATGAGTAACGGTAATTACTTGAGTTGATTGTCCAAGCTGCCTTAATAGTTGCCCCACTTTTGCGGCGGTTGGACCGCTGATCCCAACATCGATTTCATCAAAGATTAGAGCTGGCGTATCCATTTTTTGAGCAGTTAACACCTGAATTGCCAAAGCAATACGCGACAACTCACCGCCTGAAGCAACTTTAGCCAGAGGTTGGGGACTTTGTCCTACATTAGTACTAACTAAAAAAGTGACTTGATCAGCACCATCTTCATTTAATCGATTTTCGTCAAAAGAAATATCGATACTAAATTGTCCATTAGGCATAGATAATTCATGCATAATAGTGGTTACTTTTTTAGCTAATGTTTTGCTTATCGTTAACCTTTTTTGATGCAATTTTGTAGCAATTTCAACAGCGATTTGATGGTATTTAGTAATATCATTTTTAAGTTGTTCACTTTGTTCATCTTGCTGATTAATTTGTTTAAATTCAGCTAACAAAGTTTGATGTAAATCTGGCAATTCTTCGGGCAAGACATGATGTTTACGCGCCAAAGCAATTTGTTTAGATAACCGCTGTTCTAGTTGCATAACTCGAGCAGGATCAAGCTCTAAACGTTCACTATAGTGACGAAGCTCATCGCTTGCTTCTTTAATTTGAATAGATGCCTCTTCCAACATGTTATAAACATTATTTAACGCTGGATCGAGCGAGGTTAGTTCTTGAACACTATTTTTTACACTGCTTAGTAAATTACTAACGTTATAGTCGTCTGCCTCGTCTAACAACATGACAGATTGCTGGCTTAGATTAATTAACTGTTCGCTATTAGATAACCGTTTGTACTCTTCATCAATTTGTTGAAACTCCCCTTCAATGGGCGAAAATTCATTAAGTTCTTTTAATTGATATTGCAAAAGCTGCATATGCGCATCACGCTCTTGCCTTGTTGTTTCGTATTGTTGGTAAGCCCGTGTTGCTTCTTTCCATTGCTTATAGGCTTGATGCATTTGAGCAAGTAGTGTTGATTCATTCATATAATGATTTAACAACAACTGCTGATAATCACTGCGTAACAGGCGTTGATGCTCGTGTTGCCCATGAATTTGAATCAACATTTGCCCCAAATCTTTTAATTGCGAAATAGGAACAGCTCGACCATTAATAAACGCTTTAGAACGCCCATCTTGATTAATTACTCGTCGCAAAATGCACTCATTGCCCTCATCAAGTTGGTTTTCACGTAACCAAGCAAAAGCCGCTGGCGTATCATCAAGCACAAAACAAGCCGAAATATCAACACGATCAGCCCCATGCCGAATAGATGAAGCATCAGAACGATTTCCTAAACATAATCCCAATGCATCAATAGCAATCGACTTTCCTGCTCCTGTTTCCCCCGTAATAGCGGTCATCCCAATAGTAAAGTCGACAAGAAGTTGATCTACAATAGCAAAATTATTAATAGTTAGTTGAGTTATCATAATAAATTAATACATAAGGCTAGTTATAATATTGGCAGTATAGCAGTAAAAATACTGTAAATAAATACAGTCTATTTATTTTTTTGAAATGTTTAAAAAATGATTTTTTAGGATATAGATTTGTTGTTATTTTATAATTACAGTAATATTGTACAGTTATATTTTTAGTAATTTGGATACAGATATGAGTTATACATATATAGATTTATTTGCAGGAATTGGAGGGTTTCATTTAGCGTTAAAAAAAGCTGGAATGGAGTGCGTGTTTGCATCAGAAATAGACAAATACGCTAGAGAAACATATATAAATAACCATCATATTAATGAAAATATTTTTAACGACGATATAAGAAAAATTAGCCCATTTGAAATTCCCGATCATGATATTTTATGTGCTGGTTTTCCATGTCAACCCTTTTCACAAGCTGGACAGAAAAAAGGGTTTAAAGATGGAAGTAACTCGGAAAGAGGTAATTTGTTTTTCTGTATAGCTGATATTCTTGCTGAAAAAAGGCCAAAAGCTTTCATTTTAGAAAATGTAAAGCACTTACTAAATCATGATAATGGAAAAACTTTTGAAATAATAAAAAACACTTTAGAAAACTTAAATTATATTGTCCATTATAAAATAATTAAAGCTAGCGATTTTGGAAAACCTCAACATCGACCAAGAATTTATATTATTGGTTTTAATAAAGATTTAGTCTGTCAAGCGGATTATCAATTTCCTCAGGCAATCCCGCTTGAAGAAACTATGTCTGATATTTGGGAAGCTCCCTGCGAGCGTCAAATAGGATTTACATTAAGAGTAGGAGGAAGAGGTTCTTCTATTGATGATAGAAGAAATTGGGATTCATATAGAGTTAATGGAGAAGTAAAGCAGTTGACGCCATTGCAGGGTAAGAGAATGATGGGGTTTCCCGATGATTTTATTTTGCCAAAATCTATTACTCAAGCAATGAAACAATTAGGTAACAGTGTTTGTGTAAACGTTGTGTTTTATTTAGCTAAATCAGTGCAATATCATTTAGACAAATATAGTTTAAATTTTACTGGAGATAAAAAAATGAATAAAGGAGAATGGAGCGAAGTTTATGCTTTTTTTAAATTATTAATTGAGAATAAATTATATTTTGGTAATGAAATAGCAGAAAAGTTAAATGATTACGTTACCGTCATAGCTTTAGCTCATAATAAAGGAGAGCCTGTTTATGAAATATTTGGAAGTGAAATTATATTTAAAAATAAAAATAATAGTGAAATAAAAAGATTAAAAGTTTCATCACTAATTTCTTCTGAAAAAATTGAATTATTTTTAAATGAAATAAAAAATAGTCGAAAAAATTCTTTCAATATTCCAGATATAGAAGATATTCTGACGAAATTAGATATAATTAATGTTGTCAAGGGTTCATCAACAGAAAAAGGGGATTTACAAATAGCATTTGATTATCCTAATTATCCTAACGGACTTTATCCTATTGGTATTAAATCTGATTTAGGTGCAAAACCGACATTATTAAATGCTTCAGCAGCAACCAATTTTATTTATGAAATAAATGGTTTTAATGGTGATATGGATTTAATAAACTCCATAGAAACAAAGTCTAAAATAAAAGATAGATTAAAAGAGATTATAAATAGTAATGGCAAGTTAATATTTTCTCGCTGTGAAGTTAAGATCCATCAAGATAACCTAATGTTAGTTGACTCTAAAATGCCTGAGATATTATCCGAAATATTATTATCTTATTATTTAGGTAAGGGAGCTAAAATTTCAGAACTTGTTATAGACACCCAAAAAGCAGCAAGAATTCAATCATATCTAAAAGCTGTATTATTGGGTATGTTTTCTTCAAAAAAATGGGATGGATATGAAAAATCTACAGGAAGTATTTTAGTTAAAAATGATGGTGATTTAAGATTATTCCATGTTATAAAGGAAGATATTTTGAAAAAATATTTATTTAACCATAGTAAGCTAGATACTCCATCCTCAACCAGACATAGATTCGGCTCTATATATAAGGAAAATAATAAATTTTTTATAAAATTAAATTTGCAAATTAGAATGCTCTAATCTATATATGCAAATACTTCCCCCATGGTTAGTACAAAACTCTCGAAGAAAATTACGTTATTATTGGAAAACCTAGGGGGGAATAATCAATTTTATACCACGAAAGCTGAGATCTTTTTTGGGAACAATAATACACGCATCCAATATTGCACACATTGATCCTCGCCAAAATATTAGACAGTGCCCGCCTCTATCATTTTTTCGTTTTGGTAATATTGTTGTTCATATTGTTCAGGTGATACCCAGTCATTGGCTGAATGACGG